>NZ_JAMPKG010000008.1:0-201135 GCF_039962015.1 Trichocoleus sp. AS-A1
GATGTTGCAGTTCTTCCGTTGTCTCTTGGACTGCCACTTTGAACTGATTTGCCATTGCTACACCTACCCTGTTGCTTTCTTCAATTTAGTGCATCTTCATTGGAAACTGGTATCAGTTGAGTGCAGTATATTGCGGTTTCTAACAAGTAGGGACATGGCATTGCCATGTCCCTACTGATGTATTGCACCCAGTCCTTGAATTGCTTTTGTCTTAGGTAAGAAGGATTGAGCCTAAGAAAATGTTGTCACGTCGATCAATAATCAATCGTTCGTTGCCCCTGACGTTTCCACCACGATGTCTGACTTCTAGACGGTTGAAGCAAACGTTGCCCAACTTGCCGAACATTACCGGGTTGTTGAGCATACATTGCTTTAAGAACCTGAGCCGGATCTACATAGTTATCGCCATACTTTAATCCCCAGTGGAGATGAGGGCCAGTAGTGCGCCCAGTCATCCCTACCCGACCAATCCGGGCACCTGCTGGCACTTGTTGCCCTTCCCAAACTACAAGACCCCCGCTGCGATCGATGAAATAACGACCGCCATTGGCGGTTTCCACGCTTCCTTTCATGTGACAGTAGACGTGCCGCCACGCACCGGACTCCACAGTAATTGAGGTGCCACAAAGTCTATCTTGTGAGACTTTCACGACTTTTCCTGCCCACCAGTTACGAATGTAACTTCCTTCAGGTGCAGCAATGTCTAAACCCCGATGGAATTCCAAACCCCCAGAACCAGAAGGAGAGCGACGGTAGCCAAATGCAGAAGTATAGCCTTGAAAATTTTCAACTGGGAAAGATGCCCCTTGCCAACTATTGCCAGTTAATGCCGAACTTGCTCTAACTTCCAATGCCTCAACTGATTTTGGCTGTAATTCTACTGCTGGCATTAACCAGGCTAAAGGCAGCCCTAATAAAAATAGAAATCGTCTTGGATGGAGAAAGCGGTTTTGAAGGTTTTGTGGTACGGACCCTTGCTGCATTGCTTTACTCTTCGTTTGCCCAAATTAAGATCGATAACCGAGAACTGTGGTGCTTATCTACGCAGCCAATTAACCGAAAGATGTTACTTTAGATTGCTGCCGTGTCAAGTTTGACAGTCAAGCCTTTAGCTGGGGTCTGTCTCTGGGTGGAAATTGTCGGCACCTCACAACTTTTTTAGGCAGCGAGGAACAACCTATATTCACGGATTCTTGACTTTTGTTAAAATCCCTGAAGAGTAACTACTATAGTGTTGTAAAACCCATGCTGATTGAAATTCTACCGTTTAGATTCGAGCTGAATGCGACCGCGATCGCGGGTGCAGGTCTATGGTCGCTGGCTTTATATCTCGGTTGCTCTCCGGTCAGCGAATGGGTGATGGAGCAAATTAATCGCTGGTTTAACTTCGCTGAGCGATCACTCTACACTTCACAAGAAGAGTTTGACAGAACCCGCAAGGGTAGAGAAGCTCAAAACGCTTTCTATGCTTCTATTTTCAGCATTGTGCCTTTTTTCCTGATTGGCGCAGTTTGCAATTACGGGGTAGAACTTGGCTTAGGGCGCAGTTGGGCAATCAGTATGGGAATGCTGGCTTGTGTCGGTTGCGGGATTTACGAACTAGGGCGTCGTAGCGCTTAAAAATTAAGCATTTTGCATTTCTAACTCCTCACAAACTAGCTTTGCCAGTTTTTGGGCAGCACCTGCTTCACCTCGAATGCTGCGGAGGCGATCGCGCATTTCCTGTAATTTTTCAGGATGATTTAAATAGTCCAAAGCAAATTCTGCAACTTCTGCCGCTTGTAGTTTACCTAGTAATTCTGGAACTATCTGGGTTTTTGCCCAAATATTAGGCCAAGCATATAAACGCCCTTGTTCCATGACTTTTTGCATGATAATCCAGTTGATTGCTTTGGCAAAACTAGAACCGAAAACTGGCAAATTAGCAAGTAATCCCGGCAAACCATCCCAGCTTCGCATGGCGTCCAGTTGTTGAGTCGGCAATAAGACAATCATCGGGACGGCTAAGGCAGCAAGTTCAGCGGTATTGGCTCCCACAGTCGTAAAACACAGAGAACATTGGGATAGTAAGTCATAAGCTGGCGATCGCGTCCACAGTTCTACTCGCACTCCCGCTGCTGTTTTTAAATATGGAAGTTCTGGCAAATCGGGAGTTATGAGTTCTGCTTTTGCGCCTTTTACTAACTCAATCACTGGATTTTGCCTAGAATCGGCAAATCCAGCTAAAGTTTTGAGATCCAAAGTCGGCGCGACGGGGATCACAAAGCGGGTTTGGGGACGGTTAGCATAGATGCATTCTGCGATCGCCAAACACAAAGGTACTCCTTGAGCAAGTTTTGCTGGTTTCGACCCAGGCAATAACCCAATCGTTTCACCAGAATAGATTGCCTCTGAAATTTCTAATTTTTCATTTTTAGTGTTTAACTCTCCCGCTTCTGTCATTAAATCCCCGACAACCGTGAACTTGTAGGCATATTTCTTGGGAACGCGGGCGACGAGTTCCGGTTTCATGACGCCAAATCGGTCAATCAAACTGTGCCAACGGGCGTCCCACTCCGCATAAATAACTGTGCGATAACCCAAGCGTCTGCCAATGACGACGGGAAAAACTTGATCTCCACCGAGAAACAGAACTACACCGCGATCGCGCCAGTCCCAGTTTTCTGACGTCTTTCCCCACAGCAAGAACTCCCAGAAATTCCCTGCCCCGTGGACGCGGTCAACTTCCGGGTACGACTGGGCAATTTCCGCTTCTTTACCACTCGCGTTGGGACAAGGAGACAGAACTACCGAGATCCGCACTGCTGAACGGTCATCTCCGAGTTGTTCCCGTAAAGCCTTCACGACAGGACGAACCCAGGTGGCTAACTCCCCAGGGCCATTTGAAAGAATCAAGATGTCCGATATTGGCATTCCCATTTCCCTAAAACTTAATACTTATTTGCAAAACAATGAGTAATCACTTTCAAATTTGTCAATAAATATAAAAAATTGTTGCGAAGTTTTTATCGAATTGTGTCAGATAATGCCCAAACCCCTCACTGGGTAAGCATTTTTTGGTAAAAACACTTCATAAGCCAATCAATCATCAGAACCCAGAATTCAGAAAGATGAGCGATCGCCTCAGACTTCTGTATCTTTAATTCTGCCTTCCAAAATAAGAGAACACGTTATCATTTGGAGCCTACGCGAATGTTCACTCACGTCAAGTCCACCATTCGCCACATTGCCCCGGACAACCTGCGGGGGCGATCGCTACTCAAGGTGGTCTATGTCGTGCTGGAGCCACAGTACCAGAGTGCCCTTTCAGGAGCGGTTCGCTCAATTAACGAGAACCATCCCGGCTTAGCCATCGAAATTAGCGGCTATCTGCTTGAAGAACTGCGCGACCCGGAAAACTACGAGGGTTTTAAGCGAGAAGTTGCGGGTGCCAATATCTTTATCGCTTCCCTGATTTTTATTGAAGACTTAGCCGATAAAGTCGTTGCGGCAGTAGAACCCCACCGCGACGCGCTTGATGTCGCTGTTGTCTTTCCATCGATGCCGCAAGTGATGCGCCTGAACAAAATGGGCAGCTTCTCGATGGCGCAACTGGGGCAATCCAAGAGCGCGATCGCCCAATTCATGCGGAAGCGCAAAGAAAAATCCGGTAGCGGCTTCCAAGACGGGATGCTAAAGCTGCTGCAAACTTTGCCCAAAGTTCTGAAATACCTGCCAATGGACAAAGCGCAGGATGCTCGGAACTTCATGCTCAGCTTCCAATATTGGCTAGGCGGTTCCTCAGAGAACCTGGAGAACTTCCTGCTGATGCTGGCGGATAGATACGTTATCAAGGGTGTAGAGACGCGCCGTGGCTCGTCTTTCCAATACAAAGACCCCGTCACCTATGTTGATATGGGGATCTGGCACCCCTTGGCACCCCAGATGTTTGAGGATGTCAAAGAATATTTCAACTGGTACAACAGCCGCAACGATATTTCTGCCGATCTCAAAGATCCCCTGGCTCCCTGTGTGGGCTTAGTGCTGCAACGCACTCACCTCGTCACAGGCGACGATGCCCATTATGTGGCGATGGTGCAGGAACTCGAAGCAATGGGCGCACGGGTAATTCCCGTCTTTGCTTCCGGTTTAGATTTTTCTAAGCCAGTTGAGGCTTTCTTCCTCCAAGGCAACCAGACAATCGTGGATACGGTGGTATCCCTGACCGGATTTGCCCTGGTCGGTGGTCCTGCTAGACAAGATCATCCCAAAGCAATTGACACGCTCAAACGCCTGAATCGCCCCTACATGGTGGCACTGCCGCTGGTATTCCAAACAACAGAAGAGTGGGAAAATAGCGATTTAGGGCTGCATCCGGTGCAAGTGGCATTGCAAATTGCCATCCCCGAACTAGATGGAGCGATTGAGCCAATTATCCTTTCCGGAAGGGATGGAGCTACTGGGAAAGCGATCGCTCTCCAAGATCGCATAGAAGCGATCGCTCAACGCGCCTTAAAATGGGCAAACCTGCGCCGCAAGCCAAAACTCCAAAAGAAAGTTGCTATCACCGTCTTTAGCTTCCCACCGGACAAGGGTAATGTCGGAACTGCTGCTTATCTGGATGTATTTGGTTCCATCTACGAGGTGATGAAAGCCCTCAAGCAGAACGGCTACGACCTCCCCGAACTGCCAGAGTCAGCGATGGCGTTGATGCAAGAAGTCATCCACGATGCCCAAGCGCAATACAGCACTCCGGAACTGAATATCGCCTATCGGATGTCAACGCCGGAGTATGAAGACTTAACTCCTTACTCTCAACGGCTCGAAGAAAACTGGGGCAAACCGCCTGGACATCTCAACAGCGACGGGCAGAATTTATTAATCTTCGGCAAACACTTCGGCAACGTCTTTATAGGCGTCCAGCCAACCTTCGGCTACGAAGGCGATCCGATGCGGTTGCTGTTCTCCCGTTCTGCCAGTCCCCATCACGGCTTTGCCGCTTATTACACCTATCTAGAGCGAATTTGGAAAGCCGACGCCGTGCTGCACTTCGGCACGCATGGGTCGCTGGAATTCATGCCTGGTAAGCAGATGGGGATGTCTAACGAATGTTACCCCGATAACTTGATTGGGAATACTCCCAATCTTTACTACTACGCGGCGAATAACCCCAGCGAAGCCACCATTGCCAAGCGCCGCAGCTACGCGGAAACCATCTCCTACTTAACTCCTCCGGCAGAAAATGCTGGACTCTACAAGGGTTTGCAGGAATTGAGCGAGTTAATCGGTTCTTACCAAACCCTAAAAGATACGGGACGCGGCATCCAGATTGTTAACACGATCGTAGATAAGTCTCGCATGGTGAATCTAGATAAAGATATCGCCTTGCCTGAGAAAGATGCCAAAGAGATGACAGCCGAGGAACGGGATACTCTCGTCGGCTTGGTGTACCGGAGACTGATGGAAATTGAGTCGCGGCTATTGCCTTGTGGCTTGCACGTCGTTGGGAAACCGCCGAGTGCAGAAGAAGCGATCGCGACCTTGGTCAATATCGCCTCTCTCGACCGCAACGAAGAAGAAATTCTCAGTCTTCCCCGGATCATCGCCAACAGCATCGGACGCGACATTGACGACATTTACAAAAACAACGACAAAGGCATCTTAGAAGATGTCCAGCTGTTGCAAGACATCACCCTTGCCACTCGTGCCGCTGTTTCCGCCCTCGTCAAAGAACAAACTGACGCCGATGGTCGGGTTTCCCTCGTTTCCAAGCTCAACTTCTTCAACATGGGCAAGAAGGAACCTTGGATCGAATCCCTGCATAAAGCAGGCTATGCGAAAGTTGACCCAGAAGCGATTAAGCCTCTCTTCGAGTATCTGGAATTCTGCCTCCAGCAAGTTTGTGCCGATAACGAACTGGGTGCCTTACTCAAAGGCTTAGAAGGCGAATACATCCTTCCAGGGCCAGGTGGAGATCCCATCCGCAACCCGGATGTCCTGCCTACAGGCAAAAACATCCACGCCCTCGACCCTCAATCTATCCCCACCGCAGCCGCAGTCAAATCCGCCAAAGTCGTTGTAGACCGACTGCTGGAACGGCAACGGGCGGAAACAGGTGCCTATCCCGAAACCATTGCCTGCGTCCTCTGGGGAACCGACAACATCAAAACCTACGGTGAATCTCTCGCCCAAATTATGTGGATGGTCGGCGTAAAACCTGTGCCAGATGCTTTGGGACGAGTCAACAAACTGGAACTGATTCCCCTGGCTGAACTCGGACGCCCCCGCGTTGATGTAGTCATCAACTGTTCTGGTGTCTTCCGCGACTTGTTCATCAACCAGATGAACCTACTCGACCAAGCTGTGAAGATGGCAGCAGAAGCCGACGAACCCCTATCAATGAACTTTGTCCGCAAACACGCCTTACTACAGGCGGAGGAAATGGGCATCAACCTGCGTCAAGCAGCAACTCGCGTTTTCTCCAACGCTTCCGGTTCTTATTCTTCTAATATCAACCTGGCAGTAGAAAACAGCACTTGGGAAAGCGAATCTGAGTTACAAGATATGTACCTCAGCCGCAAATCCTTTGCTTTCACTTCCGATAGCCCAGGCACAATGGAACAGTCGCGTCAGATTTTTGAAGCAACACTGAAAACAGCTGAAGTGACCTTCCAAAATCTCGACTCTTCTGAGATTAGCCTCACGGATGTTTCCCACTACTTCGACTCCGATCCCACCAAGGTTGTTGCCACTCTGCGCGGCGATGGCAAAACGCCAGCATCCTACATTGCCGACACCACCACCGCCAACGCCCAAGTCCGTACCCTCTCCGAAACCGTTCGCCTAGATGCCCGTACCAAACTACTAAATCCCAAGTGGTACGAAGGGATGCTAAGTCACGGTTACGAAGGCGTCCGCGAACTCTCGAAGCGCTTAGTAAATACGATGGGTTGGTCTGCAACCGCTGGTGCTGTCGATAACTGGATTTACGAGGATACAAATACCACGTTTATCCAAGATGAAGAGATGCGGAAGCGGCTAATGAACCTCAATCCTCACTCTTTCCGCAAAGTTGTCGCAACCTTACTTGAAGTCAATGGTCGCGGTTACTGGGAAACCAGCGAAAGCAACTTAGAGATGCTGCGCGAATTGTATCAGGAGGTGGAAGACCGAATTGAAGGGATTGAATAAGCTCATTATGTAGCATAAAACTTTCAGAGAGGCGTTCTTTTGAACGCCTCTTTTTTATATTTAGAGTTTTACTATCGTAGATTAAAAAAATTAATAAGTTTTTTTTGAAGAATCTAAATATTCTTTGTTAGCTAAATAAGTTTCTACATTTTGTAATATTTCTCTCAAGTAACAAACTACTTTTTTCTTGATTTCTAACAGTTCATCTGCACTTACATCTTTCCCAGCATCTTTAAAAGATGTCAAGCCATGTGCTAAATTTTTCCTGTTAGTTTTAATAGTAAGTAAATCACTACCATCTCCAGTTTTACGAGAATTAGTTTTGCATGAAAATCCATAAATTTTAGCTGTATTTCTAATCTTCTTTGCATCGAGATTACCAGAAAACAGCTTTCCTTTATCGAGGCTAGCAGATATTATATCAACAGCAATTTCTTTGATATTAGTTAATAAATTATCAGGGGAATGGTTATCTTTGATATTTTTTATTATCACTAGCTTAAGTTCTTTTCTGATATCATCAAAAGAAACCTCTTCCTTGCTCAGTTCATCAAAAATTGTTTCAATAGCAATTCGCATTGTGGATTCTATTAAGTTATACAATAGCAAGAAGCCAGCCGCCTTTAAAGTTTTTTCTAAATCGGAGTCAATTCTTCTAATCTTATTTTTACCATTAATACCAAGACTTAATTGAGTTGTTTGTTGCTCTAAGTTTTTTATAAACATCAAGTATTTGCTAACTTCTTTAGCACGCTCATTGAAGTCTTGAAATAGTATACTTTTCATGGCTAGTTTAAAAGTTTATCTCGCACATACTCAATACGACGAACAACTTTATTGTTAGAACTACTTGCGTCAGCTCCAGTATATTCTTTAAATTTTTTTGACTCTAAGAATTCCATTGATCTTGGTACAAGCTGTTTATTTTCTCTCAAAGCAAGTGCTATTCCATCAGAAACAGATTCAAATTTGATACGAGTTGTTGGCTTGTACTTATTTTTTGTTTTTACAAAAACATGAAAAACATCTGGGCAATTTTTTTCTACAAAATCAACCATTAAATAAAACTCATCCTTCATTGCTTGTAGCATTTCTTCGGTTTCTTGGTTAATATTTATTAAATATTTGTCAAGAAATTCATGAACCTTATTACCAGAAAAGTTCTGATAATTATTTAAGAATGCAAAAAAGCGCAAAACATATTCTTGCGGCTCTCGTCTTCGGATAGCTGCGTCCGAAAAAGAACATAACTTGCGAAACCGTTCGTCTTGTGATAACTCCTCTATGAGATTCAAAAATGCTCCAGGGTTAATGCCTCTCCGTTTTTCCATATCATTGAGTTCGACACTACCCGTATTAATTCGTTCAAATAAATCCCTACGTACTTCTTCATCAGCTTCTTCAGTTAATTGAATCATCCGAATGGTAGTTCGTTTAAAACGTTTCTGGCGAGAAAGTGGTAAGTCGGCAAAAGTAAATTCATTCAATTTACTCAGCTTATTAAGATGATTTAGTTCTAGCTCATTATTTAGAAATCTTTTTAAAGTACGAATGCGTTGGGTTCCGTCAATAATTTCTAAACGTGAATCATTTGTATCTTCTTCACCTGAGACATCAGCAACAAAAATATAAGGAATTGGCAAACCTAGGAGGACAGACTCAATGAATTTTGACTGGATTTCTTCATCCCAAGCCATTTCTCGTTGATAATCTGGAATAAACAACTCGTTAGTATCATCGTCTATACCATCTAGAAATTTTTGGACAAGTATTTCAATAGGATATTCTATGGTGTTGTAATCAACAGGTTTTCTCTTTTCGCGGATTTCTTCTTCTGCCGCATCTTTTAATTTATCTGTAATTTCTCGTTTTTTGTACATAGATTATTTCCTCTGATTAAGCAGTGATATAAGTCAGTTTATCTTTCGATATGAAACAAATGATAATACTTAAATCTAATTATAATCTGGTGATAGCGGGGCTTACTAAGAAGCACTGTAAACGTCAGGAATTCTTATGCAAGAGTGGATTAAGACTGCCGAGGATCTAGAGCGTCCGATTCCAGAACCTAAAGGTCGTTTGATGTTTGCCTAGTTGATGAAGGCTGATGTGCGATCGCGTTTGCAGTATCGGTGGATGCGCTCATGTCTATCTTTCCCAAAGTGCGATCGCTTTTCTGTATAGTGGATGCGATCTATGTCTCTCTTCCTCCAAAGCGAGATCGCGCTTCTGTGCCAGTGAATGCGATCGCGTGTCTGTATCGTAGATGCGATCCCCTATATCTTACCCAACCTGCGATCACATTCATCTTCTCCAAAGCGCGATCGCTTCTCTTTCTTATGCCAAAATCGGAGCAGCTTAATTACCTCTGTTGCTGATGAAACGGTTTTTTATTTTTCGTCACGCGGCGATAGCATCCGTACTGGCTGTAGCAATATTGGCTTGTAATGCCAAAACCACTCCCCTATCTAGAGCAAATACACCCAGTTCAGACGCTTCTCCCTCCATTAACAAAGATGCAAATGGCTTAGTTCAGATTCAGCCGCTACCCGTCGATGCGAAGTTTCAGAACCAGTGGACACCTGAACTGGAAAAAGAGTTTCAGCAAAGAGCGAATGAGGTTATTCGCTACTACACGGGTAAAAAATACAACAACAACAGTGGGGAAAACGAAAAGCAAACTTATCCTCTTGCCATGTTTGACTTTTTGGCTGGGAACCGAGAGAAAGCGATCGCTTTTTTAGAAAAGGAAGACAAACAAGCCAAAGATAACGCCCACACTGACGGTATTGACTATTACTATTCTTTTACTCTCAAAGGTCAAATTAGAAAATATTTCTTCTTCGGTAAATTTCTAGATTCTGCCTATAGACAACGGATGTTTGACGGGGCAAAAAAATGGACGGAGAAAGATCCCAATGGTCGTCCCCACCCGATTTATGGGAGAGGTCGTGGCGGTGATGGTTGGGGGCCAAAGGTGCGTGGTAGCTGGGTAGACGGGCGCAATACCGATAATCTTAGAGCGATGCGCGAGATATCGGTTTATCTAATGGCGGAAGAAACGGGTAATGAAGAGGTGCGCCAGTTATACAAAAAGAAAATTAAGCGATATGTCTGGGCACTTTATCACATCGGGATGGGCGAGTGGGATTCAGAAAATTACCACGGTCATACCCTAGCTGCATATCTGAATCTCTACGATTTTGCGAAAGATCCGGAAGTCAAACAACTTGGTAAAGCTGCTCTTGATTGGCTTTGCGCTGCTGGAGCAGTGAAGTATTATCACGGCGGTTTTGGAGGGCCTACTAAACGAGATTATGGCAAAAGTAATGTCGTGTATGGTTCATCTGCCGCTCGTTTGCTCTGGCTATATTTTGGGGATAATTCGCTGGCTAATCCTAAACCAGAACACGATTCAATTCACGTCATTACTAGTGCTTATCGTCCTCCACTCGCAGTTGTTGCATTAGCTCGTAAGCAGTTTAAGAAGCCGATTGAATTACTCGCTACAAAACCAGTTTATGAAAATTGGAAACCTGGAGGAGAAGACCGACCGGGTTATTGGGAAACTACATTTTTTGGCAACACTTATCAGATGGGTAGTATAGCCGGTGAGTTTAGCGATGGTGATGTTGGCCCTTTCAAATTGATGGCTGAAGATTCTAAGCGAGGGGTTGATTATTTTGTCGTTAACACGGGCGACGACAGAATGAAGTCCGGGAAAGATCTAGGCGATCAAATAGGACAATACCGCAACTTGGCGCTTTGGCTACGACCTGCTTCTGATAAATCCTTTTTCTTTCAGCTACCTAAAACAGCGAAATTAGAAATAGAAGACAAGCTTTGGTTTATTAAATTAGAAAAAACTTGGTTAGCCATTCATCCAATTAATCTTAATTCTTCTACTACTGAAGTTAAAGTTCAAGATAAGAAAGCGGCGCAGCTTTATCAAGATGAAAAGATATTAAAAGTAACCACGACAGACAATCAATATGCTGGCTTTGCTCTAGAAGTAGGCGAAGCAAAAACGACGGGTAGTTATGAGAATTTTAAAAAAGCTGTAAAGACTAAGACTCAGCTAGATTTAAGCTTAATAGCAACGGGCACCGTGCAGCTCAAAGGAACAACTGGCGATACTCTCAAAATCACACATAATTCTAAGAACGAGCTACCAATTCTTATCCGGAACGGCGTCCAGCATAACTGGTTTGAAAATTTTGAACTCTACAAGTCGCCTGAAGGGAATAGCCCCATTTCTCTTGGCTGGAAAACAGGAAAACTTCGTGTTGAAGCGGGTGGTTCAGTGTTTGAAGAGACTGTTTCAAAGGATGGGAAGGTGAGTTTTTAATTATTTTTTAAACTCAAAGGTACGCGAAGGTTCACGCAAAGGTTCGCAAAGTTAAAAATTTTTCTGTGCTTCTGTGCGATTAACTTTGTTTGTCACACTTTACGCTCTGTAACTAGGGTAAGGCTAATCCATTCCCCTTTATCGCTATAGCGGCGAATCATTCGCTGGCGCAAATCGGGCTTCAATAACCAACCTACTTCTAGAACAAAAGATTGACCTGTTTTGACTTGTAGTGGGCAATTGGAAGAGGCACCATCCGGTAAGAACAACACTTGAACGGGTAAGGAACCTTGCTCAAAGCAGAGAATGTTACCATTCATTCTTGCAGTTGAGGTAAAAGTACGATCGTCAAAGCTCAATTGCTGAATTATATTTCCACTCTCTTCATAATCAACTTTGAGCTTGGTGGAATAAGTATCGGGCGAGCGATAATCTGGATAGATTGTTACTGCTTCTCCCTGCCATTCTCCTATCAGTTGCTCTAGGGTTAGATGTGGGCGTTCCGGAACGTCTGAACCAGCTAGTTTTTCTCGAATTAAGGTAATTTTATCTAATTGACCGTCTCGATTAAATATCTGCACGAGACGCAGACGCCGGTTACCGTCAATTAAGCCGAGTTCAGCTCCAAATTCTGAAAAAGGAGCTAGTTGAATCGAACCTTGAGAAAAAGCTCCATTTTCAAAAAATAGAACGCTTTTTCCTAAAGAACTATATTCGAGAACTTTCTCCTCTGGGAGTTGACCGGGTGGTAAGCGGCGGATGATTTGGCGAATCGTTTGGTTATTGTCTAGACCTTCTAGGGAAACAACTGTAGGAGTATCTTCCAGTAATTCTCCCGTAGGTGAGAGGCGGGTAAATGAACCTCGCCATTCCCCTAAATTTTGCAGCAAACGTTCCCATTGTGATGCCATAAAAATTTTTAATTTTTAGTTTTGATTTTTGAGTTTTAACTGCCAACTATCGCAAAGCAAAGCGGCGGACAGCAAACAAACTTCCCATTAAGCCGACTGAACCGCCTAAACAAAGCAAAATCAGCGGCAATATTAAAACTTGGAGAGGACTTAATTGCAGTCCGTTCGCCAGAAATTGAATAAAATCGGGTTGAGCTGATAGCAAATTGCTCAAAGTACGCTGAATCGTGCTAATCAGAACCCAAGCGATCGCTGCCCCAACTAAACCAAAGCTAATGCCTTGTAATATAAACGGTAGATAAATCCAAGCTGTTGTTGCTCCCACCAGTTGCATAATCTCGATCTCACGCCGTCGCGCCATCACAATCAGGCGAATCGTTGTGGTAATTACTGCAACTGCGGTCATCGTTAGGACAGTAGTGATCGTAAGACTGACATAGCTCAAACCTTTATTGAGCTGAGCCAGCCGTTGTACCGCCTCATCGACATACTGCACGTCATCTACTCCTGGTACTTTCCTCAGCTTCTGCGCTAAGACAGGTACTGCCTCAGAAGTCCGCGCTTTTACTTTTAGTTCATCCACCAGAGGATTCCCTTCGAGTTGCTGGGTGGCACCATCAATCTCTGACATTCCCAGCTCTTTGACCAAGGATTCCCAAGCTTGCTCTTTGGAAATAGTTTTTACATCGACCACTTCTGGCATTTTTCCCACGATTGGGGCAACAAGTTCCACCCGCGCTCCGGGATCTAAATATACCGATACTTCCAATTGGCTCCCAAATTGAGTCAGCAGGCGTTCTAGCTGCCAGGATGCCTGTAAACTCATGCCGAATAGGAACAGCAAAACGGTAACGGTACTGATTGCCGCCCAATTCATCCAACCTCCACGCCGCAATCCCAGGAAGGTTTCGCGCAGCAGGTAGTCCAGTTTGCTCAGAAATTTAAACACGAATTTCCTCTTCAACCACAGCCATCATCAGAGAGTTTATAGCATGGACGTTCGATTCTTTGAAGAATAGATTATTAGAGCTGCATTAGATTCTACTCTCCCAAACTGCTCCCACTTGCCTTGAAAGTTTAAGATGTTGTAGTATTTGTAGTATAAAGCCTTAATAATTATGCTTAAGTTATGAATCAGTATCGCTTTAAGCGGTCATTCTCTACTGACTCCAGTTTAAGTAATAAGTTGTTTGACTTAGTTGAAATCGTATTTCCTGGAATAGGGAAGTTAACAGAATGTGGAAGAAAATTAGGCGCATCCTGGGAAGATGCTTCGACTCCGTTTATTCGCTTTCATGACGGCATAGCTATTACCCATGTAGGAGTGTTAGAAATTCCTATGCAAATTATGGGACAAATGGTGACGGTGGGGGGAGTACATGGAGTATGCACGAGGACGGAATTTCGCAGGCGCGGCTACTACCGCGAAGTGATGGAGGAGGCGCTAGAATATTGCGATAAACGCTACGAGACGCTGGTATTGACAACACCGAACCCAGAGTTTTATACGCCTTTCGATTTTCGTAAATTAGAAGAATACGTGTTTAAAGTTAGATGGGATTCTCGGAGTAGCAGGGATGGTTTTAGAATACTGAATTTTGATAATGACAAAGATTTGAAATTGTTACACAGACTATTAGAAACTCGGACATCTGTTTCTAATATTGTTGGAGTGGTGAAAGAGAAAGCCGTATTTTGCTTCAATGAAGGAAGTCACCCTATATACTATGCAGAAGAATTGGATTTAATCGCTTGCATGGAGATAAAAGATACCCAACTCCACCTTTTTGATATCGTGGCAACGCAGATATGCCCATTGAAAGAAATTATCAACAGAATACCCCAAACCATTGAAGACATCACGATATACTTTAGTCCTGAACTTTTGGATCCAGGAGATATCACAGCATTTCCCCACACGTTTGATGAGACGGTGCTAATGGTAAGGGGGAAATTTGCGGCAGAGGGAGAAAAATTTATGCTACCGCGTTCGGCGCGTTGTTGATGAAAGTAGGTGTTGGGGAAGAGAGTAAGTGAGTTAAGTAGTAAGGGAGGCAACAACTGAGAACTGTTAAGATAAAAAAACTCCACCCATTGAACATATAAGCTGTATCTGCGAGCCAGAATGCTATGACGACTGAAGTTGCCGTCGAAAAGAAAAAGTTAGAAAAACCGCCATTAGAAATTCACTATATGGGCGATCGCGTCCTGCGTCAGCCAGCTAAACGTATTGCCAAGGTAGACCAGGAAATCCGGCAGCTGATTCGGGAGATGCTGCAAACCATGTACAGCGCAGATGGCATCGGTTTGGCAGCGCCTCAAGTGGCAGTGCAAAAACAGCTGATTGTCATTGACACCGAACCGGATAACGCCGCTAATCAGCCTTTAGTGTTGATTAACCCGACTATCAAGAAATTCGGGCGCGACTTGTGTATGTTTCAAGAAGGCTGTCTTTCTATTCCTGGCGTTTATATCGACGTGAAGCGCCCGGAAATGGTGGAAGTGGCTTTTAAGGACGAACAGGGACGCCCCCGCACCATGAAGGCGACTGGACTCCTCTCCCGCGCCATTCAGCACGAGATGGATCACCTCAATGGCGTGCTGTTTGTGGATCGGGTGGAAAATGCGATCGCTTTGAATGAGGAGCTGAAAAAGCATGGCTTCTCTGCTCAAGCTGTCAAGCCAGTAGCTTAAGGATATCACCGCCCATGATGACCCCGAAAAGTGGTGTATTTTTGCTCGGTTCTTGCGTAGCAGCGATCGCTGCCGTTGGCTCCATTTTTGAACTCGCTTCTGGAAACCCCGACTTGGGCAACTTGCCTACAGGGATCATCCTGGCTGCCAGTATTCCTCTCGTTGGATTTCTGTTCTATGCCGCAGTTCGGGAAGCCAACTCTCACCAATAAATAGCATTGAATCAGGGTGATAGAAATCAACAAAAATCACCTACCAAAGCTTGAGACCCGGTTTCTTAAAGAAATCGGGTTTCTTCGGATAGGGTTTTTTGTAATGATGTGCTGAGTTGTTAGCTTTTAGCCGGACAGAGGGGGTCAATCCCAGCCTCTACAACTCCCCACTAATTGCTAAGCTATCGCTAATCGCTTTCTCGCAATCTACTAAAATGACAGGCCAGAGCTACACAAGTGGGTTTCTCCGGCTGCTTTCTACTGGTGCTGCTGGTACGCCGCTGCCCCCATACTTGCTTCCGCTCGATCGGGAGGTCGTGATTGGGCGCGAACCCAGTTGTCAAATTGTGTTGGATTCTAACCAACATGGTGTTGTATCCAGGCGTCATGCGGCAATCCGTCCCCTTACTCAGTCGGGAGTAGCATCCAGTTGGCAAATTTGCGACCTCAACAGTGCCAATGGTACCTACGTGAACGGGAGACGCTTACAGGGATGTCAAATGTTGCACGCAGGCGATCGCATTGAGTTGGGACAAAACGGCACAGAGTTTATTTTTGAGTTTCAAACTCCCTCGATCAGAACTCAACTGTCGTCTCAGCCATTCGCACCAGTGCAGCCATCCCAGCCGGAAGGAGTGACATTTACCCAGTTATTTCCGATTTTTTCCACCGGACGAGATTTAACGAAAAAAGCTTATCTAGTACCGGGGATGGTCACAGTCGGATTTGTGGTCTTGATGTTTGCCGCTGTCGGTGAGTCAGTAGTATTCAATCTGTTACTGGCAGCTTATCTGGCTTGGGCAGCTTATTACTTTGTCTACCAACTTTGCGGCAAGCATAAGCCTTGGTGGGTACTCCTGGGTTCAGCCGTCACAACCGCTTTGATTTTGGTGAGTCCTGTCTTACTGGCTTTCATCTATGTTTTTCGCCGTGTTTTGCCCGGAGACGTAGAAGCAGTACTCCGAGGTTCGGAACAGGTGAGTTTGATCGACTTTCCCGGTTTGTTGATCCGAATGTTTTTCGGGGCAGGATTGATGGAGGAGTTGCTCAAAGCGTTGCCAGTGCTGGGATTGTATTTAATTGGGCGAGGATTCCGCTCTCCCTTGCGCGATCGCATTGGCGTCTGGGAACCTTTAGATGGAATCCTGCTAGGAACCGCCTCAGCAGTTGGCTTCACCCTGTTGGAAACGTTGGGTCAATACATCCCCCAAATTATCCAAAATGTGACGCTACAAGCTGGCGAAGGCGCTGGAGAATTAGTGGGATTGCAACTCCTGATTCCCCGAATTTTAGGATCGGTGGCAGGACACATGGCTTACAGTGGCTATCTTGGCTATTTCATTGGGTTGAGTGCCCTGAAGCCCAAGAAGCGCTGGACAATTTTGCTGATCGGTTATCTGACAGCATCAGGACTCCATGCGTTGTGGAACGCTACAGGCGCTGTCAGCGGCTTGTTGTTGGCGGTGGTGGGAATCATTTCCTATGCCTTTTTGACCGCAGCAATTCTCAAAGCGCGGGCTTTATCTCCAACGCGAAATTCAAATTTTGCCACCCGTTTTACTGCCCCGCCATAGTTAGTAGTGCAATTAAAAATTAAGGATGTAAAATGGCAACTCTTACATTTTGCATTTTTAGTTTTTAATTTCCTTGTACCATTCTAAAATTCGATTCCACGCCCACCAGGGATCGGGATCTCCTATTTGACGCTGACATTCCTGACTGCTGATGTAGCCTACATGACCACCATATTGCGTTAGCACTAAAGTAATGTCAGGATTGCGATCGCTAGCCGCTTGCAACTCAGGCACAATTGAAGGGTCAAACATCGGATCGTCAGCGGCGTACAGAATTAGAGTCGGTTTTTTCAGGTGAGGCAACAGGTGTAGGGCACTGCTAGCGTCATAATACGCTTCGACAGATGGAAAGCCCAATCGCCCGATTACCAACTCATTATCAAAGCCCCAAATGCTGTTAGCCCGCTCAATGGCTGCGGGATCGATTGCTTCAGGATGAACATGATGAACGCGCCAAGCCAGTCTTTTCAATTCTCGCGCGATCGCTTGTTCTAAATACTTACCCAACGGGTGTTTCACCAAATAAGATAGGGAACGGTTAGAATCCAGGCTAGGACAAATCACCGCAGCCCCGCCAATCTCCCTTTCCTCCAAACCTAATTCCTGTCCTCTCCCGGTTAACAACTCCTGTGACGCTTTTACCGCCCATAGCGCCAGTTGCCCTCCCAACGAGTAACCCGTGAACCAGAACGGTGCAGGACAACCCATCGCCTTAGCTTGGGCAGCAATGCAGACAAAATCTTCTCCCTCGTACAACCCATCAGAAGTCAAGGTAGGAGATAACTGAGCGGTTTTTCCGTGGGCACGCCAATCAAATAGCACTACTGCATAGCCTTGTGCAAATGCCTTGCGCCCCAGCAGTCTCAGAAACCATTGATTCTCCAAATCGCCGGTAATGCCATAAGTACCTACAATCGTACCGCGTGGGTTGTCGGGGATAGCAACCCAGCCATAAATCGGTACGCCTCCTGCACCTGTAAAAGTTGTCTCCCGGTAACTTGGCTCCGGCTCTACAGTCGTCTTCTCCCATTCACGCCCCGCCCGCAAAGCCGTATATAAAGTCATTGTCAGACCATTTCTCAGCAACCAAGGCGGTGTATAGGACAAATTCGGCATTAACAAGCGCATCTGTCGAGTTCTGAGCATTAACTTAATACAGCTTAACAAAGTAATGCTGGGGCCTACATCCTATTTAGTTAGTAAAAAATAATCATTGTAGAGGTATCAAGATATGTGCATTTACACTTCTATCTCGCAATCCCGAAGAACGAGAAAGCCCTCAATTATAGAATTTACTGAAGCAAGCTTTGCAGCAACGAACTCAACGCTTGCCAGAACGTGCCAGCAGCCACTGCGAACAACAAAGTAATCGCAGCAGTTAATCCATAACTGAAACACATCAGCAAACCATCGGCTTCTAGCATGGCAATGACGAGTAGCAAAATCCCAATTGTTGGAATCGGATTCGTAAAAGGGATGGGTAACATCAGCAACACAGACAGCCATGCAATACAAAGCCCGTTTAATTGCCAAATTTGAGGATTTTCTGCTATCCAGCGCAACCGGGGACGAGTCACTTTCTCTAGCACCCCTGTGACTCGTTGCAGGTTTTTTAAAAGTTGCTGAGCAAACCAGCGGGGAAATTGAAACTGGCGAATTCTTTTGGGTAGCCAAGGAAAACGTTGCCCTAAAGCCATTTGCAACGCTAATATCAAGCTGCCGCTACCCAATATCACTGTAAATCCGGGTGGCATCGGAAACAGAAACGGCAAAACAAGTAACGCGATAACTAAACTAAAGCCCCTTTCAGAAGTTTCTGCCAGAACATCCGCTAGAGTTAACGGTTTATTCGCTAACTTCTCTAGAAGAGACTTGATATTTTGAGAGAATCTGAGGTGCATGGGGTGTTAAATTCTCGGCTTTTAGGTCAACTTTTTTTCAATAAATAAATATCTCTTCTAATTTTAATGTAAAGTAAGATTGCTTTTTTCAACTGCACTTAACTATTGGCCAGAGAAAAAAATGCAGTGGTGAAAAGCAGATCAACCCCCGCTTTTCCGGGCAGAACAATTAAATAAATCCCACTAAATAGGGATGTTATCGAGGGGACTCTCATTACTTGGTATAGCAAGAGATGTTTGCACAATTGCGATCCCCTACCTTATTTTAGCTAGCCATTCTGTCGGATGAGAATATCCTAGGAGATACTCAATCTTGCAGTTGCTTACTCACTTAGGAACAACAACTCGCTATGCCAGCAGGAAGAAGTGCTGTTGACTTCCCGAAGTGGGGGTATTTTACAAAGGGCAAGCAAATTTTTCAAACGCCTGACTTCGCCAAGTGTCAACTACTCTAACAACAGATCGAGAATACCTCTAATGATTGGTGTGTATCCTTTCCAGGAATTCAGTAATAGGGAATTATTGTATCCGACTAGGATGATCCTCAACCAGTGGAAGCGATCGCCTGCCAGGGTCAGAAAAAAATAATGATGTTTTGTAACAAAGATTCTAGTTCTTGCATAAAAACCAGAATTAGACCGATATCTATACAGAGGGAACGGGTCTACCGATAAGTAGACCCTCGTTAACAACCCTCCAATCCTCTCCCACGTCGTCCATAGGAGCCTCTAGAATGACTGATTAAATGAACTGTTGGCAAAATGCCATCATCGATATGTTGGCGTCGATCGGCACTATAAGGCAGCCAGGAATAGAAGTACACCTTCCTGATTCCTTGTGTGAGACTCATTGGGATTATTCTTAAGCGCCAATCAAAACGAAAGTTACGCTCGATATTACGCAGAGAATAAATCTGATCAAGTGTCTACTCAGGTGACTTATTTTGTGCTGAAGAATTAAGGTCGTTGAATTGTCTGAGTGCATACCGGGCAACTGCTAAACTCAACCGTGCCCGTTCGCTCTCCGATAACTCATCCCACTCAACTGGGCGGGCAATTTCAGCTTCCGAGCCTCGCATGGCGGAAGCCAAAGGACGCGCCCATACCTGCAACACATCTTCTCCCCATTCCGGCAGCAGCTCTTGAACGCACTGTACCATCTGATCCGCGATTGACAGAGGGCTTGATACAACCTGTTGGGCTTTGTGAGCGATCGCATCCAGCCAAGCTTGGGGAACGCGGGCAGCAAACCGCTCGCTTAAACTAGATGTCACTGCGATCGCTGCTGTCGGCGCAACTGCCACATTTGTATTTGCCCAGCATTCATCGAACTTTGCATAGAGTGCTTGCGACCCCCTACTAATTTCTTCATCTAACCATCCCTCAAGTTCAAACCCTTGTTCCAGCTCTGTCCAATAGGCTTCCACATTTGGATCGGCAGGATTCCAGGGATAGGGAGCTTCTTCAGGCTGGAGGAGTGCCTCTAGTAGTTCTGCTTGCACTTGAGAAAGAGAATTCTCATAAAATCCTTCGATTGATTTCCTTCCCATCATGATGCTCCTGTGTATTGATATACCGTTCTTGGCAGGGGTAGCTACAGCGGCACTTTGGCGAGTTCCGTAAATATTATTTAGCACTCAGTATTCTGTAGGGCGATCGCTTTTACCATGCCCTAGCACTTCGTACTATCTTGAATAATGAACTCCCAAGTTTGACCCTGCATACTCCCAAACTTTATCTGGTCTCCCGATTGCAAAGGCACTTCCGGATGATAGACTTTCTGCCATCCACTCGGTCTTAAAATGAACGTGCCGTAACGAGATTTATCTTTTAAAAAGTAAGTAAGTTTACCGTCTGGGAGAGCATCGCAAATAATTTCAGCGTGCTGCCGAGAAACTTCCTGTTTTTCAATCACCAAGTCGTTTCCCTTAGGATTACGCCCCACTCGCAAACTTGTGCCACTAATTGGCGAAACTTTGCTGGTTACTCCTAACGGACGAAGATAGGCAGATGGAGTAGATAAATCGTGCCCAGATGACTTCACATCCACCGGCAGTATCGTCACTTCCTCGCCAATTGGTCGAATCAACTCACCCTCAAAATCTGGGTGCATATACAGAACCGGCAAAGTCCAGGCAGGTTGGTTGAACTTGTAAAGCGTCAACAACTTTTGCCTTGCTACCGCCACCGCCTCATCAATGGGCATCCGTGCTGCCAGAGCTTGTGCAAAAGCCTGAATAAACGACAGAGCCTCCTCGTCGGCAATTGAGTCGCGCATTCCCAAAACTGCTGGAACACCGTGATGAATTAATACCTCTGCCAAACTGCTGCGCGGCAAACTTTGTTGGTTGTGCCGCTCTGGTTGAGCGCCCCAACAAGCATTAAACACCGCTAACGTCACCTGACAGCGAACCAAAACCTGAGCTAACTCCGTGCCATTGATCCTGGCATCAGGTCGCAAAAACAGTAATCCACCATCCGCTGCTGGGATGCCATGACCGGCATAGAACAAGATGTTGTAATTTTCTGTTTCCAGGCGTGAAATCAATTCTGCTTTTGTAGGTTGTAAAAGCGTATCTACCTGGCACAGGACTGTTGCACCAGTATGTTCGCCATCTGGGTGTAAGTCTGGTCGTCCGCAGCGTTCCAAAATATTAGCCAGCGCCTCCGCTTCTTGTTCCAGCTGCAAGCTGGGAGCGACTTCGCTTTCTGTATCGTGTCCCAGTACCAACAGGATGTTTAAAGCCTGCTCTAAGCGCTGGGGTGGAAGCGGATCAACCGCATTGCTGGTACGACTAAACAATAGTTGTTGTGATAGAGAAATCGCTTGTTTCCCTGGTTCGGGCTGCATAATTTCCCAAGGCACAGGAATTAAGTCTGGGTCTCGAATTTCTAAGCGCAGCCGCAGACGTTTTTTTTGCCCAATTGCAATTCCCTGGCTTTGAGCGAAACTATTTTGAATTTCCCCGTCAAATAACCACTTCCAGAGGCTAATCCCTAAATCTTGCATCAAACGAGCCGTATACGGAAGTGCTTGACCGTTGACATTCAGGGCGTCGAGTGGCACTGTCAAGGCGGGAGGGTTTGCCTGATGTACCAGCGGAACATCAGGGAGTCCCCGTGGGGAAAACATTTCCTGCCATGCCAGCCACTTTTGGGTCAACATTTCAGGCCACGTACAGTCATGCAGAACGTGACCACCCGGACAGGGTGCTTTCATCACCCAAATGGCAAAATGTTCTGCCCCAAGGGAAGTTTTGGAGAGCCGATTGATGGCTAAACTGAGGCAGGGATTCTCAGACTGGGACATTCTAAAGACATTAACCTTAAACCTAGCACTATACGAGGTTTTTTATCAGTCTACCCGAACAACAGGGGAATACTCACCGAATATTCTTCACTCGCTCTTATCACCTCAAATAGGGTAAACAAGGTTATTGAAGAGATATTTTAGCTTTAGCGATTCACTATCAATCGTTTTTGGGCAGTGAATCGTGAGTAATGGGTGGCAAGTCTCTGGCAGTCGTCACTGGCACCAAAAGACAACTGACCTAGAGACGCGATTCATCGCATCTTTACCAATTGACGAATGACTCCTGATTAGCGACTACCCAAGAACACCTAACCCTGACAAAAACCGAAGTCCTAACAATTAAAGGCTAGCAACTAATTGTTATTTAGAGGGGGACGAAGTAACGGTAGGTGTTGGATCGGCAGCCCCAATTGCACATTCGCCCAAATTAGCCGATGTTGGTGCGAAATTTGGATTAATTACAGGTAAAACGTCGGATTCTCGAATCCAGCCAATTTCTCCTGGTTTTATTGGGCGATAGGTCACTTCAGGGACGGCTCTTGGGTTTGGGGTGCCGGAATTAACTTTTTCAGGGGAAAGCTGCGGATTAGATGTAGTGAGCGTTGAGCAAACTTTCACCTGTAGCCAACTGTCAGGGTCTTGATTTCGCTGGATGGAGCTGACTTGCAAAATACTCCCATCGGAAACTAACCCGACTACAGATTGGTTTTGGGGTGCCTGGACACCACGTCGCAGCAAAACAGGAACTTCTTTTCCCTGAACGTTCTTGGTTGTGGAACGGGTGGTTTGGAGCAGCAAGCCAGCCTCTAAAGAGGGCACAGAAGTGGAAGGAGTCACGACAGGTTCTGCCGATGGAGATGAACTGGCGGCGGATGGTTCAGGGCTGGGGCTGGAGGGGGGTGTCAGCCCGATTAGAGGATTGACCTTGTTTTGGACTTCTGGAATCAACCAATAAGCGATCGCTCCGCTGACACCTGCTAACAGAAGCAGCACTAGAAGGAGCGGCAAAGGACTCCTAGTAGTAGACTGCGGTGAAATGATCTTGGTTTTGATTCTGGAAGCAGATGCAGATTGAGAGCGCACCGAAGCCGCTGGAGCCGGAGTTGGAGCTGCGGGTGGAATGGCTCCCATCTGTAGTGCTGTGACCTGTTGCCCAGTTTGAGCTGATGCCACTTGGCAGTAGACCAGGGCTACCGTAACGTTGTCGTGCCCGTTTTTGGTGTTGCCAATTTCAATCAGCCGGGTTCCGGCGGTTGATAAATCAATCTGACCTTCTAGGATTGGCAGAATCTCTGTTTCCCAGTATTGCTCTACTCGGTCATTGTCACTCAGACCATCCGAACAGAGAAGAAAAACACCGTCTTCATCTAGAACAAAGCGCTGTACGGAGGGGTGCAGGGTTGCTGATGAACTCATGCCCAACGCCTGAACGAGAGAGCCAGCGCCGGATTGTTCCACTGCATCCCGGTAGAGGGCGTATCCGAGCCGCACCTCCCGCGAAGCAATATCATCATCTAGGGTGATCTGCCGACACCCCGTGCGAGTAATCCAGTAAGCTCGACTATCTCCCACATGAGTGATATACATTTCATGAGCGTGGGCTAACGCCATCACCAACGTAGTGCCCATGCGTTGCCGGTCGAGCCGCTGTTCCGTGTCGTTGCGCTGGCTGATAACATCATTGGCAGCACAGGCAAAGTTTTCCAATTCTAGGGTAAGAGCGGTCGGATTTAAAGGATTGGCTGGATTCGCCAGCAGATTCTGTACTCGCTCTTGGATAGTTGCAATTGCCAGATGGGAGGCGACTTCCCCGCCTTCATGTCCCCCAATACCGTCGCAGACTATTGCCAAGGGAAGGGAGGGATTGGTACTGCTTGGACTGGGGGGATAGCAGGCATCCTCATTTTGCCGACGAGTTGGCCCTGTATCGCTGCGGGTGACAATTTGATAGGTGCAAGATTGCGATGATCGCCCGATGGTTTCCATTGCCTCATCCAACAGCCTCACCAGCTGCTCTGCCGTCTGTACGGCTCCTTGGTTGAGCTGCTGACAAACTTGTTCCAAAAATTTTCCAATGGTTGGGTGTGAAGCGGCGACCCATTTAGACCAGAGTTGACCTAAGTTTTGCAGCGTTACCGGGGAGCTTCGATCCGCCTGCAATATCAATAACCGAAGGATGGAACCTTCTACTCGCAGCAGCGCTGGTGTCAACAAACTCGACCCTACATGATTGATTTGCAGGGGTTCCCACAAATTTGCCATCTGCCATAGCCAAGTCAGTTGGCGCATTGCCGAGGCGTTTTTCCAGACGCTGGTTAGTTCTGGCATGAGGGTGCCTTCCCCGTTCCCGCAGCTGTAAATCGGTACCTGCTCTAGCAGCCAAGTTTCGGCGTTACGCTGCCCTTCTGTTGGTGTCAGAAGTCCGTATAGTTGGGGAACGTGCAGCTGATAGGGAGACAGCTTGAGATAGGGCATAAGGCTATTGGATATCTCCGGCAACATTTCCGGAGACAAAGCCGGTTTGGTATCTAAAATGATGCGATCGCTTTTCAGCAAATATCGCTCAGCAATCAGATCCCCAGCTTTGTAAGCCTCTATCCCTTCACCAACTGCCCACAAGTACCGTTTGAGCAGCGGCGTGCGGCATTTCTGACAAAAGTTATGGCTCTGGGGATTAGGAGCCTGACAATTGAGATTCGAGCAGTAAAGCGTTGCCGCAGAATTGTTCATGAAGGTTATGCGCTCCCATCAGCCTGTTGTGATTTGACTTGCTGTTACCAGAAGCTACTGAGAAAGGTAGCTCTTTCTCAATTCGCCAAATCTGAGCGTTAATCTGGATTGTAGCCTCTGACACTCAATAGATTTGCGATCGGTCAATAAAACTCATTCTTCACTTACAGAATTTTCTGTTTGCTGATAATAACGCCGCATTAGTCGAGGCCAGAGTAGCAAAAAGTATGACATCCACACAAGAATGGGAATCGAGACGCCAGCCGTTATCCAAATTGTTTTGGTTAGTGTCCAAGAGGCAGTGATGACGGTAATAGTTGTCAGCAAAATAGACCAAGGCTGACACCACCAAGGTTTATACGTCCAAGGGCTTTCGGGGTCTTTTTTATACACTAGAGGTAAAAAATAATCAAGTTTCTATTTCCAGAGTTTAGCGGTTAAGGGTCTTCTCGTGCTTGAGAAACTGACACTTCGCGTTAAATTTGAATCAGACTAGGCGATGCTTTTTTAAACGTTGGGTAAAATCACTCCGGCTACCAAACTTCAACCGGGGCAGTTTAACTCCTCTTTCAACTCCTCACGAGCGAGGGGCGAAATCCTCCCCTTTCTTGGTAGAGATGGGGAGTCGAGGGTTTACATTTGTTGTCCTGCTTTGATACCGCATTGTGCCCTTTGCAGGTTCTCCGGTTTCGCCAATCAAGGATTGTTGTTTCAATTTGCTCTGTGTACTGCCACTTTCCCCAATTGCCATGCCCAAGTCCGAAGCTTATACTGCTACAGATCCACCATTTGCGGAGCTTAATTCACCTGCTAGTGCAGAAATTAAGCAATTAATTGACTCTTTAGAGGAGTCTCACCGCCTGCGTTCCAAGATGGTAAATTTGGAAACTTGGGCGCTGGCTGAAACGATGGATCATTTTCTTCCAGGGTTTTGGAGCCGCTTCTTAGAAAATCGCCGCATTGCTCTTAAGCAATTTTTGGAGCAGAAACGAGCGGCTAAATCCCAAGTTGCTGCAAATGCTCAGTCTTTGGATGGTAGCGTTATTAACCCAACTCAGCAAAATTTCCCATCAATGCAGAAACAGACAGAGATCTGACTTACACCCACAGAAAGAGGCGATCGCACACCCATTTCTCTAATCTAATATTAGTAACATTAAGATTCAAATCTTTAGGAGTTATATGGAAAACCCACCCAAAGATACAACCAATAGAACTACTAATCCGGGCGATAGAATTTCCGATAAACCCGAAACCGTTGAAGAAAAAGCCCAGCAAATTGCGGTAGATGCGCCAGATATTACCGGCGACCATATCGTTGTTCCAACTTACTTTGAAGTGGAAGAGCCGGACGGAGAAAAGAAGGCATTACACCATGTTAAGGATGCCGAGGAAATCTCTGATGTGATTCGCCAAGCTCGCGTTGATGAAAATGGGAATCGGATTTGGCGGTAAATTATCTGTAGTGACCAGTAATTAGTTGTTAGAAAGTTTTCTGATAATTAAACTCAACTTTTCTAACAACTAAAAAAGAATTACTCAGCCGATTGAGTGCTAACCTGAGGCAGTCCCATGCTGTAATTGAGAACGCGGCTACTCAGGTTGTAACTAATTTTCCCCTGCTGTAGCAGGCTTCTGAGGAAATGTTCCAAGTCGGAACCGATACGACGCAGATTATATTCGGTTAAATCTGCACCGTTGTAAGCTTCAACCATCTCATCGAATTTGCCATAAACCTGTTGCAGAGCGTCTTCGTTCCAATTAAATTCATTATCTGGATCGACATCCAGGGTTAATACATTGTCACTCTCGACGAGTTCGTTGTTCTTCACCTCAGCGGTATAGATGCGGATGTGGCGGGTTGTACACTTTAGCAGCATAGTCGTCAATAGTTTTTGGTTTACAGACATTAATAACTATTTTAAAGAATTGTAAAAGCGATCGCGCTTAGATTCAAAAGTTTTGAGTGTTGAAAGATTGAACTCAAAATTCAACACTCAAAATATTGCGATCGCTACCGGGTAGGAATCATCCCCGTTTGCCGAGCATAAGCAAAAATTCCCCCTGCATCAATCACTGGGCCTACATCGCCCAATGGCTGGAGAGAATAAGTTTTACCCAAAGTATGGTTAATCAGCTGATTTTGTTCAAAATCAATTGAAACATCCTGTCCCGTTTCAAATTCATCGCACAACCGCTCAGAGGATTCCCAAGGGTAAAGTTCCCCAGTAGCCGCACAATTGCGGAAAAAGATCCGAGCATAAGACTGAGCCACCACCGCTTTAACGCCGCTAGCACCCAAAGCAATCGGTGCATGTTCCCGTGAAGAACCGCAACCAAAGTTTTCCCCAGCAATAATGATGGGATACTGGGTCTTGATTTCTCCAGAAGCCACAAACTTTCCATAACGATCCGGCAATCCAATCAAGGCATAACTGCCCAATTTTTCGTACTCGTCAGGCTTGGAAGGAACCAGAGTCAGGTATTCAGCTGGGATAATTTGATCGGTATCAATGTTGTCATCCAAAACAAAAATTGCGCCGCGAATCAATGCGCCCATGATTCAGTTCCCGGTTTTTCCAATCTTCTGTTTAGCTATTTCACTTTATCATTCAAGAGCGCGACTGGCTGCTCTGCGACAGATAGCATCTTCGCTTGGGAGGTACCTCCCAAGCGCCTTAACAAAGCTTCGTAAGCGAATCTCCCGCTCAATGTAGAAAAAATATCTTCTGAGAGGGACATCTTGCCACAGCAAGACCCTTGGCAATCGTCTGCGCTGCTTCATGAAACTAAGAGCAAAAAAGGAGCGATCGCAGTTGCCGGTCAATTATACTACTCTGACAGAGTCTCTTAAACAAAAGACTGATACTCTTAAATAAAAAAAGTCAGGTTGAACTACCGGCATCATTTACTCAAACAAAATGGTTGATCCGATGGATGATATCGCCAAACAAGCTCGCCAGGGGAGCGTGGCGGCGATTATTCAAATACTCAATGACAAGCTGGCAGAGGCTGGTGTCAGAACTAGAGCCATTTTTGCCGATGGTGTCTTGCAGCTTTTGTGTGAGGCAGCTACGCCAGATCAACTCGAACAATTTAGCCTGGTACAGCGCATTCGGCAGATTCTGGAATCAATTTCACCGCGAAATATTCGTCGAGTCAATATCAACAGTCGGATTGTCCGAGAGCAACAATTACTCTGGCTAGAAGAAATTCATCGAGATCCGGAGAGTCAGTTACTTTGGGCTGAAGAAATTACCCTCGCCAAGCCGAATGTTTTTCGACGTTTCGGAGAAGATTTAAAGGAACGGAAACCCACCAAAAAAAGTCAGCCACCATTCCCCCAACCATCCTCCCGGTTTGTACGGGAAAAACGCCAATTCTGGCGTGGTATTGTGGGCGGGGCCAGCTTATCGTTACTTTTACTGCTGGTAGGCTGGGCGCTTTATGATTGGCTGGGGCCATTTACGATTACTCGGACGCCAGCTTCTGCGCCAAACTCTCCCCCAACGGCGACGACCGCGCCAGCAACCTCTTCAGCACCTGTGGCATCTAGCACTCAAACAACTGCATTGCCTTCGTCAGATCCTTTTGCAGACGCGGTGCGACTGGCGGAACAAACGTCAATTGCGGGGAGAAATGCTCAGACTTCTGCTCAGTGGTTGGATTTGGCGGCTAAATGGCAACAAGCTTCCGATTTAATGGCTGCTGTACCCCCCTCTGATAGTCGTTACGGAACGGCTCAGGATCGGGTGGAATCTTATCGGAAAAAGAGTGAAATTGCCCAGCAGGAAGCAAAAAAAAGGCGTTCTTAAACGTCAAACATTGTTGTTCCCTAGAAAACCCGCTGAAAATTGCTTCTTTACCGAGAAGCCGTTTTCTTCAAAAAATGAGATTCTCGTTGCTCCAATGGTTTTTCTGCCGACTACGTTATATGAGATTGGCAAGACTGCTGCGCTGGTACTACGTTAACCTCTCCTGACTCCTCTCCTTTTAAGGAAATTGAAGCGCTTACGGAGGAGGGGGAGAAAAGAAGTTACATCACTGTGATTTAGACCAAGTCTGCCATTGAGCTTGATTTAAGAAAAAGCCAATTTGGCATTCAGGTTTTAGTAGATATTTCAGTGATTTCAATCACAAAAGCCCTAACTGGAAATCACAAGAATCAGGATGTATACATCATAAAGTCATTGCCGACAGGGTCACTTAGACACAAAGATTAGCGTCACCTGATGGCAACTGGATAAATTGGATACTGACCTTGCTGAGCAAGTCGTCTAGGAGGTGCACGATGATTCTAATTCGAGAAGTGGTTCAACAAGCTCTCAGTACTGGTTTTTTGACAGTGGAAGCAGAAGAGCTGCTCCGGGAGATGCTCCAAGGCAAATATGGCTCAGAGGATCTGAAAGCTTTTATGAGCCTACAACAAGCTGCCATGTCTGGTCAGGTGACGCAAGAGTCGCGCGTGCAGCTGGAAGAAAAAATACTGGGGCAGGCTGAGTCGTTGAAACGGTTACCTACAGAGGTACTGGTTACCACTTCTAGAAATTAGGCATTTGAACTGGTAGAAATCTAAAAAATCTGGGAACCCTAGTCTATAGAAGAGTGAGGGTGAAATCTGGTTGCCCCAGTCATGGTTGTAAAAGATTGACAGCGGATTGCTCCCGACAAACGACTGTTTTTATTGCTGCCGTGCCAACGCCTCTCCCTCTATCCAGCAGAGTGTCTTTTAACCCCTGCCTTGATGTCCTCCTAATGAAGCTCGGCTAAGATGAATGATGCACAAGCGGATATGGATGCAGCCACTGCGATCGCAACGCGGATGTCCCAAGAGTTGGTCGCAAAGCGGCACGCTAGCGTTAGTAAAGCGGCTCAGGAAGAGCTGGCGGCTGTCAAAGAGCTGCAAACAGCTGCAACCCTGATGGTAGAGCCTCTCACTTCACCGATGCCCAGTCCAGTTGAACCGGGTTTTATAGAGGAATACAAGGGCGCACTCATGCATTACCCCAGCGATCGCTGCATTCACTTAGGGCAACAGATTACTCAAATCCTTCTGACAAGCTCAGCTCCGGAAGCGGTATTGCCCAAAATTGCGGAGGTAGTGGGAAGGAGTTTGCAGGCAGACGCTTGTTTTATAAAAGCGATCGCGAGCCATCAGGCGACACCACAGGCTGCTTTTTGGTATGCAGAGGCATTTTCAGGGTCTAACGGAACATCCAACGTGGCGGAGGCGGGAACCGTTGAGTTTAAGAGCGTGCGTCCTCTGTCCTCGAAAGGATGGATGCAAGAAAATGCCGTGCTAGAAGAGATCCTAAGCGATCGCCAACCTGTAGCGATTTCGGATACTCAGGCAATTGAAACTGGACGTGCCTGGGAAGATCCGGTACGTGCCGTGCTGGGAATTCAAACCCAATTTCAATCTTCAGCAAATGGGGTGATTGTCGTCGGGCGATCGCAACCCGGCGATTGGACAGAGATTGAAAAAGAATTGCTGAAAGCTGTGTCAGACTCAGTTGCGATCGCAATTTCTCAAGTCCAACTCCAGCGACAGGTGCGTATCGCCGCCCAATACCAAATCCTGATCAACCAGCTGACCTTGGCAATTCGAGCAGGCAAAGACGTGAATCAGATTCTCCAACTCGCGCTTGCCGGTACAGCTCAAGCTTTCCAAGTTCACTGTGGCTTTATTCTACTGCTGAAATACGTCGCTCCCCCGTTGAAAAACCGTTCTTTAAAGCAGATTCCTAAAGCGAAAGTTACGGTGGTTTGCGAATGGTCTTCCCAAAGCAACAGCGAACAAGCAGCAATTAAAGAAACAACCGCTTCTGTTTCACCTTCTTGGTTAAACCATTCTTTTGCGCTCTCGGAGTGTCACTGGTGCCAACAGGTCTTCATGCAGTCACCTGAGCTATTGGCGATCGCGAATCAAGCGGATCTCGCTACCAGCAACCCAGCAGACACCTCTGCCAGCCAATCCTCCGACCTGTTTAAAGAAGCCATGCCTGCTCTGCTGATGGTTCCCCTGGAAAGCCAAGGTACCGTGTTAGGGTTCCTGGTGCTACAGCATCATCAGCCTCGTTCCTGGCAATCTGAGGAATTAGAGTTAGTAAAATTAGTCAGCGCTCAGGCGAGTACGGCAATCATTCAAACGCAATCATTACGCCAAGTGCAAGCTCTTGTCGAGGAGCGTACCGCCCAGCTGCAAGGCAGTATGGAAGTGCAGGCAAAGTTGTACGAAAAAACTCGCCAACAACTCGATCAGTTGCGGCAACTCAATCAAGTGAAGGATGAATTCATCAGCAACCTGAGCCATGAGTTGAACACACCGCTCACCACGATGAAGCTAGCGATTCGGATGTTACGTCAAGCCGAACAGTCGCCAGAAAGTCGTGCTAAGTACCTGGAAATGCTGGACGAGCAGTGTACTCGAGAAATTGATTTGATCGCGGACTTACTCGCTCTCCAGAAACTGGAGTCGAAGAAATCTTCAATTCATCTGCAAAAGATAGACCTCAAGCAGGTTATTCAAGAGTTAGTTGAGCCGTTTGAGCAGAAATGGGTGGATAAAGGATTAACGCTTGCCGTGGAGTTCCCCAAGCGATCGCTAATGCTTCAGACTGACGCGGATAGCCTCAATCGCATACTGCATGAACTTTTGACCAATGCTGGCAAATATTCTGAGCCAGATTCTACCGTTCATTTGCGTGCTACTCACGAGATTAATCCGCAAGGGAATCAGATTGTTCTTTACTTGAGCAACAATGGTCCTGGCATCTCGCCAGCAGAAATGGGGTATATCTTTGATAAATTCCGCCGGGGTAAAGGTATCACCGAACAAGCAATTCAAGGCACTGGGTTGGGCTTAGCTCTGGTAAAGTCTTTAGTACAGCACCTCAATGGTGCGATCGCTGTCTCTAGTTGTTCTACTGAAGATACTCACGCTTGCGAAACCTGCTTCACGCTCACCTTGCCTCAGTCTTTTGACAGCACTCAAGTCTGAAGCCAGAAACTCGACAACCAGACGCCAAATCTGAGAATTTATAAGCTGTTGCACGTTTAACTTGCATATTCTGAAAATAGGGGAAAAGTGGTGAATTCCTCTCTTCTGTTCTTGTAGCAGTTCAGACTGGCTTGCTTCGAGATTTCCCGGCTTACTAATTCTTGTAAGGGCTTACCTGCCAAGCACCCCGATTCTGACTCCTGACTTTATTAAGGGATGATATGCTCGCAAAAGCTCCACTAAAACCCCTACGTTGGCAACGAACGAAATATACTGCCCTTGCTCGTCAACTAGACATTTTTGGAGCAGCAGCAGAGTGGGTGTTTTATTTATGGTGGGATAATATCTTTAGAAATACTTCCCCTTTACATAAAAAGCGTCGGGCACAGTGGTTAGTTGAAACTTTACTAGATTTAGGTCCCACTTTTATTAAGATTGGGCAGGCATTATCTACCCGCGCAGATTTGCTGCCTCTAGAATATGTAGAAGCGTTGGGGCAGCTACAGGATCGGGTTCCGGAATTTAGTGCCGAGCAAGCAGTCGCGCTGATTGAATTGGAACTTGGTAATTCAATTCATGCTCTGTATCGGGAATTCGATCGTTTTCCGATTGCTGCGGCTAGTTTAGGGCAAGTCCACAAAGCACGGCTGCATACGGGTGAAGATGTCGTTGTCAAAGTACAACGTCCGGGATTAGAAAGGTTATTTAAATTAGATTTTCAAGCTTTGGGTAGGCTTGTCCGTTTTTCGCGGCGCTATATGCCTTGGACAAGAAAATATGAATTAGAAGCAATTTATAGCGAATTCTTTAATCTTCTTTATCAAGAGATTGATTATATTCAAGAAGGTAAAAATGCCGAACGTTTTGCTGCCAATTTCCTCGGTTATCCCCGTATCCTGATTCCGAAAGTTTACTGGCGTTACACAACCACAAAAATTTTAACTGTAGAATATTTACCTGGAATCAAAGTAAGCGATCGCAAAACTATTGAAGCCTGTGGGTTAGACCCGAAAAGAATCAACCAACTTGGAATCTGTTGTTATTTAAAACAACTCTTACAAGATGGTTTTTTTCAAGCAGATCCTCACCCTGGAAATATGGCAGTGAGCCAGGATGGCAGCTTGATTTTTTATGACTTTGGCATGATGGCAGAACTGAAGTCTATTGCCAAAGATCAAATGATTAGAACATTTTTTGCTGTCCTAAAAAAGGATACAGACGAGGTATTAGATACCTTAATTGATATGGGTTTAGTGGTGCCTGTCGCGGATATGACTCCGGTACGAAGGTTATTAACTTTTATCTTAGATAAGTTCACTGAAAAACCGATTGATGTCAAAGCTTTTAGTGAAATGAGTACCGAAGTTTATGCCATGTTTGAGCAGCAACCCTTTCGCTTGCCTGCCCAGATGACGTTTATTTTAAAGGCATTAACCACACTCGATGGGATCGCTAGGACACTCGATCCTGAATATAATCCAGTAGCAGCGGCTCAACCCTTTATTAAAAGTATCACTGTCTCTCAAGCTAAAGGAAATTTAATCGGCGAACTTGCCCGACAAGCCAAGAATTTTATTGGTTATAAATTGCGACAGCCAAAAGCTTCGGAAATTTTAATCCGGCGCTTAGAAGAACGAATTGAACAGGGAGAGTTACAACTGCGAGTGCGAACCCTTGAAAGCGATCGCATCCTCAAACGGATTAATTTAGCCCTAAAAAGCCTAGTTTATGCCTGTTTAACAGGTTTTACCCTCCTGTCGGCGGCAGTGCTGCTGGCGCTACCTTCCTATAGTAGTTGGGCGATCGCTATTTTTGGTTTATCAGGTCTATGGTTCTTGGTGTTGCTACGCTCTTTATTCAACTTAGGCTTGAAAGAAAAAATAGACAAACTCACTGAAAAATAGCTGTTAGCCGTTCGTTCTTTTCTCATCTAGTAAAGATGAGAATTTATTCCCTTAAATTAAAAAGGGAAAAGGCAAGAAAAACTTCTTGCCTTTTCCCTTTTGATACCCCCAGGGGAATTCGAATCCCCGTCGCCTCCGTGAAAGGGAGGTGTCCTAGGCCTCTAGACGATGGGGGCCTGCTCCGTTGCACTTTTATTAATTTAGCCAATTGAAAAGCTTTTGTCAACACCTAAACGAAAAAAATTTGAGAGGGGAGTTAAGACAGGCAATTTCGGAGTTTTGGGGCAGGAGGAGCGCGATCGCGTTAGGCTAGTGGCTGGGTAAGCAGCCAGGGTATGCGGCAATAATTTGCCGTCCCGCGATCGCGGGACGCGACCAATCGGGACGTAATTTTAGTGAAAAGCCCGATCGCGTCAGCTAGAGCTGCTAGAACAATAGTAGTCTTTAATTTCTATCTCCTCACATTCCATGCTGACCCATCACCGCAGACCTGTCTGCCTATCACTTGTATCTACTGATATGCCGGTTTGGTCTACCATTGAAACCGCTGCTACCTTATATCAAAAAGACAAACAGCGCTTTCATCTGCTGCTCACGGAACCAGAAATCCGGGATTGGGAACGCTCTGATGAAGCGCCCGCTGTTGCTAAAGACCAACCGCCAGAAACTCCCAGACTTTTGTGGTTGGAAATTTCCCCTTCTAGGGTGATCATGACCATGCAGGGAAACGGCAAGTTGAGTTATCGCCATCTCTGGGAACGAGGAATTTATGGTCTTAGCCGCTATTGGTTACATAGCGAGTCCTTAGCCGCGCATGGACAGGTGCGTCTGCGAAACTTTACCAAAAGTTTGACCCTAGAAGGGCGTCTCTTGCCAGAACATCTGCGGCTGGAATATGAATTATGGTCGGAAAAAGTCCAGTTGGGGAGCTATATCCTGAATCTGGAGATTCATCATTAGTCATTCGTCCTTAGTTGCGACTCCTCAACTAAGGACGGATGACTAATGACTTCAGACTTTTAAAAAGTAAACGTTGTTCGGATGGTGCCAATCACCAGATCGTCATTAGCCGCATTATGATCGGGAGCAGTGAGCCAGATAATCGCCGGTGTTATCGCGATGTTATCTGTCACCTGGTACTGATAGAACGCTTCTAGGTGCAATGAAGTATCGGAATCCTGAATCCCCAACTGGCTAAGGCTATTAGCCCGATTTGTCACCTTTGGTTCCATGCCAACAATCACACCTGCCAAATTGCCGGTTTTTCCCAAGTCAGGAAATGCCAACGTTAAAGCCCAGTTCCAGATGTTGGCATCTCCCAGCGCGATCGCCCTCGCCGCCGTGTAGCCAACCCATCCTCCGACGACAAACCGGGGACTAATCTGAAAAGAGGCTTCTACACCGTAGGAATTGCTAACCACTGGAAACCCCAACGGATTTAACTGATTATTCAGGTTGGCGTCATTGCTGCCAGTTTGCAGATCATTTTTATAAGCGTGAACATAAGTTAATCCAATGCTGGCGCGATCGCTGGGTTTAAATAATACTTGTGCTAGTGCCCCATAAGAACCATTGAACAATCCGTTTCCAGATTCTGGATTATCAGCGTCACCGGCTAAATAGCCTAAGCTCAGTTCCAGTTTGTCGTTGAAAGCATGCCGAATCCCAATACCCGCCCCTTCAACCAGGTAGTAAATGGAAGGACGGGTTCCAAAGCGAGATAAGGCACCGCTGCCACCGTCGCCATCCAGGTAAGGGTTGACGGTATTCGTAAAGTTTTCTGCATCAGCGGCATTAGCAGCAACCACGACTTCTGTATTCTTGCCGACGGGGAACTGGTAAAGCAGCTCATCAATCACCACATCACTGCTAGTATCGCCCGTAAAAAACAGGTCGCCTTCTGGAGTAAGGGTACGTTCGGAAAGCGAACCCAATCCTTCAGCTTGCAGTCGAGTTCTCAGGATATCTCGACCTGTAAAGCTAGTTTCTAAGTTTAGGCGCGTCCGATGCCCAAAGATTGCCACGTCATCGATCGGCTTGCCATCAGCATTTTCCCTGGTTACAACGCCTGCAACCCCAAAAATCGCTTCCCCAGCAAGTTTGGTCGTGGTGGAAAATCCAATCAGTTTCAGTTCCTCAGTCCGCGCTGTTAGTTCATCGACTTTCCCGCGCAGCAAGGCGAGTTCAAGGGTATATTCTTCTTTTAAACGCTCCAATATCACTAAGTCTTCTTTAGCAATGGCGTCTCCGTTCGCCACAGGCAGTACCTGGCTAATTCGGTTGAGGGCAAGATTTAGGGCAGCAGCGAATTCATAGCGACTCAAGGCTCGATTGCCCCGAAAGGTGCCATCGGGATAGCCAGCAATGACCCCATATCGCTCTACTAAAGACCGTAGCGCCTCATACGCCCAGTCACCTGGTTGAACATCCTTTAGCTGGGAAACGTTGGTGACTTGGTTCATGCGGTCATCAACAGAGTCTTCCTGCGCCGAGTCTGGCTGAGCGTAGCCATCAATTTGTTCTAAAACGCTGGATGATGACTCCGGGGGGTCATCGACGGGCATGACAACTTCTGGAGTGTCAAGAGGAACAGGATTTTCTGACGTTGTCGGAATTTCAGACGCGATCGCTTTCCCACTGACAATCAGGATTGCTCCTAAAACTGCTGAGCTTAGCCACTGAGAATTCCTGAGGATTTTGCACATCTCTACTCTTCACACCACTTAAGCTTCTTCCCCATTGTTCATTGTCAAATGCTTTCTAACATGACAACAGAGAAGATTTGTTTTATTTCAGCCAGAGTGTTCCGTCGTTGAAATTTCAGACGCGATCGCATCCGATGAAACAACCAGAATCATTGCGATCGCAAGCAGGAATCGCTGCTAAAACAAAGAGTAGAAGCACTACTCTATAAAATCACCATGACACCGAAAACAACGCGCCGTGCTTTCTTAGCCACTAGCATAGCTGTAGCAGGAGGAATTGTCGGCACTGCGGCGTTGAAAGAAGAGCGGACGCCTGCGGAGTCATCTCCAACGCCGGTGACAGCAACCATACCGGAACGGGAATTGGGAAGTACTGGGGTGCGTCTCCCGATTCTCGGTTTAGGGGGTGCTGGACAGACACCATTATCCTGGGAAAATTCGGAAGAGAAAGCGATCGCGCTCATTCAAAAAGCTTTAGATTTGGGCATTCGTCACTTTGATACAGGGGCAAGCTATGGCCCTAGCGAAGACTATCTAGGAAAAGTGCTACCTGCACATCGAAGTAAGTTATTCCTGAGTAGTAAGACGGCTATCCGCGACCGAGATGGGGCTTGGCGAGAGTTGGAGCGCAGTCTCAAACGTCTGAATACAGATTACCTTGACCTATGGCAACTCCATCATGTCTCTTTTGAGCAAGAACTAGACGAAATTTTTGGGCGCAACGGTGCAATTCAGGCTTTGGAAGAGGCAAAACAGCAAAAGCTGGTGCGTTTCGTTGGCATTACTGGGCACCACGAACCGGCAATCATTGCTGAAGGCTTGCGCCGTTATGCCTTTGACACAACACTTATTCCCGTAAATGCTGCCGATAAACACCATCCGCGTCCGTTTATCCCGGCGGTGCTACCCGTGGCGCGTGAGAAAAAGCTGGGCGTCATTGCCATGAAGGTTCCTGCTTATGGGCGTCTATTTAAGCCGGGAGTGTTGGATGGTATGCATCAAGCGTTGGGGTACTCGCTGTCAGTCCCAGGAGTCCATTGTGCAGTCATCGCCGCTGAGAATCCGGCACAGTTAGAGTCAAATGTTAAGGTAGCCCAGGCATTCCAAGCCCTGGCTGAGACAGCGATCGCAGAAATTGAGCAACGCACTGCTGCTGCTTGGGAGGATAATACTTTCTTCCGCGCTTGGACTTGATTGTTTTAACCGCAAAGGACGCAGAAAAATTCGCCCTCACGACGATTACCGAACCTCACTATCGAAAAAACGGCGATGAAAGTCGCACGACGCCTTAATGCTATGTATGCACTGTCAAAACTAGGCAAGCAATTTTACTAACGTTTATCTTGATTTACTTATTGAGAATAATTGACAATAAATGAACAGAGTTTTATACTCTTCTGGAATTATTTACAAACTTTCCTCAATTGATCGGCGCGAACCGTCGATCGTGTCATGCCGAAGAACCCACTACTATTACTACAACAAGGAAAACCTTTGAGCCGCCGCAAACTGCTGGCACTCGGATTAGCAGGAGTCGGTGTGACTGGTGCAGCGTTAGCCGGAGGTAATGCTTTACGCTTGGCTTTACCCGGTCTCAATAAAAAACGAACGCTCCCAGCAAGAGTGCCACCCGTTGCGAGCGATACACCCGCCGATCCGAGTGGCTTAAACCCCATGACGGTGTTGCGAGATTTTGATTATGGCACGATTAAGCAGGAAAATGGACGGGCAATCCGGGAATTTCGGATTGTTGCGGAGAATTCCATGCTACAGCTCAATAGTGCGGTTTCTTTTAACACCTGGACTTTCAACAATCGCGTACCAGGGCCAACATTACGGGCAAAAGAAGGCGATCGCATTCGCGTTCTTTTCCTCAATCAAGGTGGACATTCCCACTCGATGCACTTTCATGGCTTCCACCGTTCTGAGATGGATGGAGTGCGTCCGGTGCGCCACGGAGCCGCAACGATTTATGAGTTTGACGCAGAACCGTTTGGCGTGCATCTGTACCACTGTCACACGGAGCCTGTGACGCGGCATATTAGCAAAGGTCTGTACGGTATGTTTATCATCGACCCTCCTGAGGCTCGTCCACCGGCGGATGAGATGGTGTTGATGATGGCTGGCTATGACATCGATGAGGATCGGAAAAATGAACTTTATGCCTTTAATGGTCTGCCTGACTATTACATGATGCACCCGATCCCGATTTACCAGAATCAACTGATTCGCCTATACGTTCTGAACATGATTGAGTTCGATGTAGCGGCGACGTTTCACCTGCACGCCAATATGTTTCAGGTGTATCGCACTGGGCGTACTCTAACTCCCAGCGAAGAAACAGATGTCATCACGATGGGTACCGCTGAGCGGCATATCCTAGAATTTTCCTTCCGGTACCCGGGGAAATATATGTTTCATCCCCATCAGGATGAGATGGCAGAACATGGTTGTATGGGTCAGTTTGAAGTAATGGGTTCCGCTTAGTAGAAATTTTCGCAAAAAGTAGTTGATATAGTTTTGCAACTACTAGATAATAAACCCCGGAATCTGAATAAAAAAATGTCTCAAAATTCTTCAATGATGCCTTCTTTTCGGTCTTTATCTTATACCGTGGCGATCGCTGGTTTAATCGCTCTTACCAGCTGTGGGAATGCCCCAACCACCGACAACACCGCATCCCCAGCAGCGAGTCCCTCGACCGCAGCTTCTTCCCCTGCAAGTACCACAGAAACGGCTGCTCACAATCACAGTAGTGGTAAGCAAATCAACATTAACACGGCTATTCTCTCCGAGTTAGACAAATTAGAAGCAAAATTAGGCATTCCAGCACTGTCTAATAAAATTCAAGCAAGTCGTCCTTACGGCAGTCCTGAGGAATTAGTCACCAAAAAAGTAATTAGCCAGGAGCAATATGACCAAGTGAAAGACATGGTCACGATTCAGGATGTGGTGCTAACTGGGGAAGCCAAAGACGTTGATTATATGACCAAGTTAGGCTTAATGAAAGGTCATCTCTTGGTTGCTAGAGAACTTCTGGATCAACAAAAACCCGACCAAGCCGAACCTCATATTGGACACCCGGTAGAAGAAATCTACGTGGATGTAGAAGACCAACTCAAGGAACGCAACGTCAAAGAATTTAAGACAACTTTGATTAGCCTGCAAGATTTAATAAAGTCCAAACCCAAGGATGCCAGCGTGAAAACAAGTTTCGCTCAGTCCACAGAGGCTGTGGACGCGGCAATTCAGGCTTTACCCGAAACCCAACGCCAGTCTCCAAAATTTGTGCTACAGACGATCAACGGGTTGCTGGATGCGGCGAATGCAGAATATGGAGCCGCGATCGCTAACGGCAAAATCTCCGCTGCGATTGAGTATCAAGACTCGCGGGGGTTTGTTAACTACGCCGACACTTTGTATAAAGGGATCGCCGATAAAATGGTTAAAGAAAATCCGGAAGCCCACAAAGCGATCGCAGACAGCATGACCCAGTTGAAAACTGCTTGGCCCTCCGCTATTCCCCCGGCTGCACCCGTAAAGACTCCGGAGGAAGTAAACCAGCTAATCAAGACAATTGAGAAGAACGCTCAAACTGCGATCGCGAAGAGTTAACCAATCTAGGACATCACCGAAAGCATGAAAGAGCTTGACCAAAAAAAGACTATTGACCTGCTGAACACAATCATGGAATTTGAGCTGGCAGGAGTGGTGCGTTATACCCATTATTCCTTGATGGTAATTGGCCCCAATCGAATTCCGATTGTGGAATTTTTCAAATTGCAGGCAACTGAGTCTTTGACCCATGCCCAACAAGCGGGAGAAATTCTGACAGGTTTAGAGGGACATCCTAGCCTACGAATTGCTCCCATTGAGGAGACTTATAAACATTCGGTGCAGGACATTTTGCGGGAAAGCTTCAATCATGAAAAGAAAGCGCTAGACCTCTATAAAACCTTGCTAGACACGGTTGCAGATGCCAGCATTTACTTGGAAGAATTTGCCCGCACGATGATTGGCACTGAAGAAATGCACACCATAGAAATCAAAAAGATGTTGCGTGACTTTAGCTAATGGGTAATAGGTAAGCAGAGTTTTGAGTTTTAAATGTTGAGCTTTGAGCTAGAAGAAAGTTCTAATTGCGGTTCTCGGTTATGTGAGGTACATTCTCAAAACTGAAAAGCTTGATAATCGTGAATTTTGGCGTACCTCACTGGTGCAATAACCGCGATCGCTCAAAACTCAAAACTCAGATGAGATAAACTCTTGCCTCTACAACTTTTTCCCAATTGCTTACTACCAATTACCAATCGTCATGGATTTTAGTTCTGCGCTACCTACCTTTGCGATCACCCTCCGCGAAGGCGTTGAAGCCGCCCTCGTTGTGGGGATCGTGCTGGCTTGCTTGAAAAAAGCCAAGCAGAGTTCCCTGAATCCTTGGGTTTATGCGGGTGTTGGGGCTGGGCTTGCCGCCAGTGCCGTAGTCGGCGTTCTGTTAGCCTGGATAGCTCAAGCGCTCTCGAAATCCAATCAACCCTTTGCACCCGTCCTGGAGCCACTTCTGGAGGGTGTATTCAGTGTAATCGCGATCGCGATGCTCAGCTGGATGCTCATCTGGATGACTCAACAGGCACGCTCGATGAAAGCATCTGTCGAAGGAGCCGTTACATCGGCTCTGAGGCAAAAAGGGGGTTCCGGTTGGGGTATTTTCAGCCTAATTTTCATCGCAGTTCTGCGGGAAGGTTTTGAAACTGTTCTCTTTATCCTTGCCAAATTTCAACAAGGTTTAATTCCAGCTTTGGGTGCCTTGGCTGGCTTAGGAGTTGCTGCTGGGATTGGTGTTGCTTTATTCAAGTGGGGAATTCGGATTAATATCCGCCTATTTTTCCAGGTGATGGGCGTTTTATTGATCCTAGTTGTTGCAGGTTTAGTCGTATCCTCGTTGAGCCATTTTGACTCAGCGATCGCTACATTAGCTCAAATGGATCGGAAGTCAGAAGCTTTGTGTTTCTACTACGAACGGTTTGCTAAAAATCCCTCCTGTATTTTGGGACCAATGGTTTGGAATACGACCCAAATCTTTCCTGATAACAAGTTTCCTGGGCTACTTTTTAGCGCCTTGTTCGGATATACCGATAAGCTCTATGTTGTTCAAGCAATCAGTTACCTGCTGTTTCTGCTGACTATTGGGGGCATTTATTTCCGCAGTATTACCGGACGCACCAGTGTAGCCGCGGCAAATGGTAAATCGGCACAAAAACCGATTAGCTATCGGCAAGAATAGCGCCAATCGCAAGATTCTAGAGATTGGTATAGAGGTAGTCATAGAAAAACCCGTTTTCTTCTCAGAAAACGGGTTTTTCTATTTTCGGATTGTTTTAGCGACATACCGATTGTCCCACCGCTTCAGGGTGACAGGAACAATACGTCCTTTGCAAAAATGAGCGATCGCCAGTTGCTAAGCAGGACAGTTTAGCCCTAGAAAAGAAATTGCTACCCTCTTTAGTCACATAAAGGTTAGCTTATCTCTCTTGCTCAACTCCGAAGTGCTTTGGCAGCAGGACAAAAGCATTAAACTCTGGCAGATGCACAGGAGAATTCTTAAGCACTACCCGTGAAGGCGACTTCTGGAAATTTTGCCTGAGCATCAGACATAGAACGGCGTTTGCCTTCTTCTTGCCAGTAGTTAATCACTTCTGTCGCTTTGTTGAGCAACGCGACGCGCTCTTGATCGGTAATCCAATGCTTGGCTTCCAACTCATTTTTTAGCTGTTCCCAAGCATCGTTCCGAGGCCAGAAAAAGTAAGATGTCAGGGGGCTGGTGCCTTTGCCTACTACTTGGTCAACTGCTAGTGCGACGTTCTCTTCCAGCCAGAGAACCTTTAAAATAAACCTCGACAATCACACCTCCAGGGAAGTCCCAGGCTTGTTGAATACTCTACAAACGATTATTTTACACCTAGGCGATCGTGGATAGCTATGTGTTTGCTCATCGGATATTTTAATTGGGATTGGGAGGTGCTTTGCAGTGGTTCAAGAATCTAGTTGCCTAAGTTTAGTCGTTTTCGATATTGACGGTGTGGTGCGAGATGTTGGGGGATCTTACCGACGGGCGCTGGCTGATACTGTGGAGCAGTTTACAGAGGGTGCTTACCGACCAACCCCAGAGGAAATTGACCATCTGAAGTTGGAAGGGATGTGGAATAACGATTGGGAGGCATCCCAAGAGTTGGTATATCGTTACTTTGAAAGCGCTGGACAGAAAAGATCGCAGCTAAGCCTTGATTATGACGTTTTGGTTGCTTTTTTCCAATCGCGGTATCGAGGGCCAGATCCTCACCATTGGACGGGTTATATCTGCCATGAACCGCTGCTATTACAGCCGAGCTATCTAGAGCAATTGACAGCGGCTGGAATTCCCTGGGGCTTTTTTAGTGGTGCTACCCGTGGATCGGCTAATTATGTTTTGGAGCAACGCTTGGGTTTAAAGTCGCCGTTGCTCATTGCGATGGAAGATGCTCCGGGTAAACCCGATCCGACAGGGCTGTTTGCGGCAGTACAAGCGATGGAAGAAAGATCGTCGGTTCCCCCCTCAACCCCGGTTATTTATGTGGGAGATACGGTTGCCGATATTTACACGATTGAAAAGGCGCGATCGCTTAGCGTCTCCCAAGGAGAATCGCTCCACCCTGACCGTCGTTGGATTGCAGTGGGCATTTTGCCACCCCACGTTCAGGAAAACCAGCAACAAAGGGATGCTTATGCAAATGCTCTCAAGGCTGCTGGTGCTGCTGCGATTTTCAGCAATGTACAGGAATTGACACCCGTGCAGATTTTACAACTGGTCAATTCACCAGAATGAGCGAATCGTGTAGCAGCGGGCGAGTGGGTATTGCTTCATACGAATGGGTGAGCGGTTAAGGTGAGTTTAAATACACCTAGCAGGGCGAAGGGGAAGCGGGGCTGCCATCAGTAGATTGGAACTGTAGAAACAACACTTCCCAGGAAAATTCATCATGCAATCAACCAATCAATTTGAAGCCATGACTCCTCAAGCCGCTGCTACCAATGCGATTAAAAAGCCAGTTCTGCGTAGAGGTTCCCGCGATCGCGCAGTGGTAGAACTCCAACAACTACTCGCTCATTGGGGCTATTATGCCACTCCTTTCGATGATGTGTTTGACCTCCCCGTCGAAAATGCCGTGAAAGCTTTTCAACACCGCGTCTTTCTAGTAGAAGATGGGATTGTTGGCGCTAAGACGTGGCAAGCTCTTTACTCTGGTGCCCCCGTTGATATGCCGGAACTGAGACTAGGTAGCCGTGGTGAAGCAGTGAAAACCCTTCAGAAAGTCCTACAGTTGATTCCCGATGGTATATTTGGGTCAATTACCCAGAATACTGTGAAAAGCTTCCAAAGCTCCCGTGGCTTGGTAGCGGATGGAATTGTCGCTTCTCGCACTTGGTTTGAGTTGAGCAAGCTACCTCACTAAGAAGTTGTTGCATCGGGATGTGGTGGCGCTCCTTTTTTACCTGCATCCCTCGTATCGAATTGGAACTTTCAACCAGCGCGATCGCTCTAGAAGTCTTAGGGCGATCCGCTGTGCTTTTCGTGCTGGTTATTTAATCGGGAGTCTCAACTGTGCAGAAAATCGATAAATTTTTACTCAGAATGCAGCTTCTGACCGCAGAGAGTGTGCGGAGCGGGTATCGCCATCTATATTAAGAAACGACCTGTAAAATTCTGCAATTACTGCCCATATTTCAGCAGATGTGCAAAATTTCTTCCCATTCGTCTGTTATTTTTATGTTTTCTGCTCAAACTAGGACTTTAGTCGGTACGATAGGCGCGATCGCCACAGTTATGGCTACGAGCGTTATAATTCCACCAAGCAACATCAAGGCATACGCAGCTCCAATTGATGCTTCTGTTGCAGTAGCGAACTTAAACGCTTGGGAAAACGCTCAACTAGAACGCACCCTCAGAGGGCATTCAAATTGGGTAAATGCTGTCGCCATCAGCCCTGATGGAACAACCTTAGCCAGTGGCAGTTCTGACAACACGATCAAACTTTGGAATCTTTCCAGCGGACAAGAAATTGGCACCCTTACCGGGCATTTCAAACCAATTTTCACAATTGCATATAGCCCCAATGGGCAGCTTCTCGCTAGCGGATCTCAGGATAATACAATCAAAATCTGGAATCTTGCTACAGGTCAAGTCATCCGCACTCTCAGGGGGCATTCTAGCTCCATTGATTCGGTCGTTTTCAGTCCTGACGGGCAGTTTATTGCCAGTGGGGGTAAGGACGACACGATCAAGATTTGGAATCTGACTTCCGGCGAGCAAATCTTAAGCCTCACAGGGCATTCTAATGGGATTGATGTTGTTGCCTTTACCCCAGATGGGCAGACCCTCGTGAGTGGTTCTGAGGACAAAACCATCAAAGTTTGGGATCTCTCTACAGGTCAAGTCATCCGCACCCTCAGAAAACATACAAATGCGGTTCATTCCTTGGCAATTACCCCAGATGGACAGACACTTATAAGTGGGGGTTTTGACAAAACTATCTACCTTTGGGACATGACCACATGGCAGCTCAAAGGTCGCCTGAGAGGGCATGCAGACATGGTTTATGCAGTTGCTATTAGTTCGGATGGACAGTTTCTCGCTAGTGGTAGCGAAGATAGAACAATTAAAATTTGGAGCCTAAAAACTGGGAAACAAATTACAACGCTGACGGGTGATTCTAGTGCAATTTATTCCCTCTCTATCAGCCAAGATGGACAGACGATTGCAACGGGTAGTTATGACAAAAACATCCGAATTTGGCGAACGCAGGGACTTTAAATTGAATAGCTAAAAACTAAAATCTGGGCTAAAAGCTTAAACCCATTGAAGCGAGTTTTAGCTTCCCCAGGAAACTTTTAGCTTGACCAATGCTATAAATGTCGCTCGTTGACGTGCATCTTGAATCGTCACACTTGAGAGGCATACCTGCAAAAAAAAGGCTTAAGCATTATGCTTAAGCCTTTTTAAATTTAATACGAGTAACTGAAACTAATTGCGCTTACAAATTACTCAGCCCTTTTTGTCTCAGCTTTTTCAAGGAGAAACTAAAAAGGTTTAGCTTCTAAAGCTTAGTAGCGGCGAGAAAAGCTGTTGTTTCCGCGACCACCACCACCAGATGGGCCTCTATCTTCTTTGGGCTTCGCCTTGTTAACTTTTAAGTCGCGACCCATCCATTCAGCACCATCAAGCGCTTCAATGGCAGCTGTTTCTTCAGCTTCTGTACCCATTTCTACGAAACCAAAGCCACGTAGACGACCTGTTTCCCGGTCAGTGGGTAGCTGGACGCGCTTTACAGAACCATATTCTGCAAAAACCCCAGTCAGGTCTTCTTGCGTAACTTCGTAGGATAAATTGCCTACATAAATAGACATAGATTGTCTCCAAAATCAAGGGGGTGTAGAGATTTGAATTTCGGAGAGAAGCCTGTCAAGACCAAAAGGAAAACACCTATCAATACTATAAACAAACACTGCAACCGAATTTATTCTCACCTATTACGGTAGCACAACAGATTCTGGAATGGGGCTTTTGGTATCTAAGTTTTCTCCAACTAATCTTTAAACTTTGACCGAGTATAGCTTCTAGCTAATTTCCCGGATTCGGAAAAGTCCGAGCGATCCCTTTTCTTGCACCAGCATACTTCTAAGAAATTTGCAACGGCAAGATTACATAAATTTTCTAATTCTGGGCACACAGGTAAATCAACAACGTCTCAGTGTAAAGCGACACATTTTTGTAGTGTGCGTTGTGTCCCAATTTACTAAAATGACAAATCAGCAAATTTCCGCTAAGGTTTTCACGGCGCTGATCGTGGTGGCAACGATTGGCGTTTCTGCAATGCCTATGTTTAAAGCAGTATCTCAGCCGCCTGTCATTCCATCTACCTTAACGGCTCAAATACCCACCAACACTTGGCAAAATGTGCGACCGATTCGCACCATCGAGGCTCATTCAGGGAGCGTGGGAGCGATCGCGATCGCTCCCAACGGACAGCTAATGGTTAGTGGTAGCGATGATGGCACGATCAAAGTATGGAATCCGAAAACGGGTCAACCAATTCGCACCCTAACTGGGCATACTGACACCATTTGGGCACTAGCGATTAGTCCTAATGGGCAAACCCTCGCCAGCAGTAGCGCGACCAACGATGGCTCGCTAAAACTGTGGAATTTAAAAACTGGCAAGGTAATCCGGACTATCACGCGGGATTGGTACGTTAAATCTCTCGCCTTTAGCCCAGATGGAGAGCGCCTTGCGATTGGTAGCTGGAACATGACTGCACGGAACGCAGAGATTGAAGTGTGGAATGCACGCACGGGTAAATCGATCTATAGCTTCCAGGGATCTCCTCAGTCGAATTTAATGGTCGCCTTTAGTCCCGATGGAAAAACTCTCGCTAGTGGGAATGAAGACAGTACGATCCAACTATGGGATCTTAGGTCAGGCAAACCCATTCGCACCATCAACAATGGAGAGGCTGTCAGAGCGATCGCTTTTGGTCGAGATAGCAAAACCCTTGTCAGCGAGACTTATAACCAAATCGTCAAAATCTGGAATCTGCAAACCGGCGAACTCATCTCTACACCGATTAAGGATTCAGGCACCGTTTTCGTGAATGCTGTTGCTTTGCATCCAAATAATCGGATACTTGCAAGTGCATTAGGCGGATCGGAAGGCAGTTTAAACTTATTTGATTTGCAAACTGGTAGTGTAATCAATCCTCTTACAGGATCTTTTAACGTTATCTCCTCACTCGCATTCACCCCAAACGGGCAGACTCTTGTTAGTGGTAATTTTGACGGAACAATTACCTTCTGGGAACCCCAATAGTTATACTTTTTCACTTTTGCCTGAAGTGAGATTGGCATCGCTTCAGGCTCTATTTCCCTTCTCTTGCGTAGGAAAAGCCCGACTCTAGACACATTGGTTAAGAATGTTATCTGCGACCTTCTCTTAGCTCCCAATAAATTGGGGGTTGCAGGGATCGAAACGTAATGCAAATCACGTCAGATCCCCCTAGCATCCAATTTATTAAGAGGAGAAACTCCCTATCGCTGCATTTGCTGTTCCAACAGTTTCTGCGCTCTCGGCTTGTAAATTAAATAGAACAACGCCTCAATGTAACGCAGTAGATCTTCGCGGTTCTCCTTGGAAGTATAATTCCAGAAGCCGTAAATTCGAGCTAAAGATAGAAGTTTGGTTGTGTGAATCTTCCACGTATAAGTGCTATAAACTCGATCAATCGCTCGTGTAGAAATTTCGTACCAGTAGTTAGGATTTTGGTCGCACTTGGAGACAAACTCCAGGATTTTTTCCGCCATTTCTTCAAGATGCGTCGGGTTGATGTAGAACCCATTAAACTTATCCTGAATAATTTCTAACGGGCCACCGAATTGAGTGGCAAATGTCGGTAAACCAGAAATCATTGCCTCCAAAATGGTCAGACCAAAAGCTTCAAACAGCGCTGGTTGAACAAAGACACCTTGGCGATCGGCAATCACCCGATAAATTTCACCAGAGTCGGTTTTAGAAAGACGCACGCCTAGCCAGCGAATTTTGCCTTGTAGATTGTACTTTTCAATGATTTGGTAAAGCTTAACAATTTCATCTTTTTCTTCGTTATCGCTTGATTCCTCAACGCGCAATTTCCCAGCAACTAAAATTAAGTTGCAATGTTCTTGTAAAGCTTCGTTCTTGCCAAAACACTCAGCCAATCCGGTAAGATTTTTGATTCGGTCGAGACGAGCCATTGAGAAGAGGGGGCGCTTGTTTGGATCGTCCAATTTCCCTAAAATTTGGGACGGATCTTCGAGGGTAAAGAGCATCTCCTCAATCCGGGCGCGATCGCTCGGTATGCGATCTTCGGTACGCGAATAGGGAAAATAAGCATTTTCATTTACTCCAGGCGGCACCACGTTGAATTTGGGGCTAAATAGCTCAACTCCGCTCACTACATGGTACAAATCCGGCATCGTGAAACACTTGTAAGATTCATACTGTCCCACACTATCCGGCGTTCCGACAATTTCTTGATAAGTGCTGCTAATGATGAAATTCGCAGCATTCATCGCAATTAAATCGGCAGTGAATTGTAGGGAGAAATGATACTTTTCTTCCAAGTCGTTCCAGTAGAGGTTACTGAAAAGATATTTAGATTTTTCTAAGGCGTGGGCAATGTTGCACTGAGTCACCTTCAAGCGACGCGCCAGTAAAAATGCCACCAAATTACCGTCGGAATAATTTCCAACAATTAAGTCGGGCTTACCTTGAAATTCTGCCAGCAGCTCTTTTTCCGAGTCGATGGCATAGCTTTCTAGATAAGGCCAAAACTCAAACCGGGAAATCCAGTTTTGAGTCACTTTGGGATTAAACTCTCGCAAAGGCACTCGCAAAATCCAAGCATTATCTGTGCCGTGAACTTTTTCTAAGCGTTGGTTACACAAAGTACCATCGCTATTCGGAATTAAGCGAGAGAGAATAATTACTTTCGGCTCAACACCTAGAACATCCAACCCAGCCAGCGAGAGGTCTTCTTGCATTTGCTGTTCGAGACTCTTGGCTTGGTCGAGGACGTAAACGACCTGTCCGCCAGTATCCGGACGTCCCAAGACACCTTCTTGCCCAAACCAACCGTGGGGAGACACGAGGACAATCCGGAAGACCATTGGAATCCGGGAGAGAAAAGCTTCTAGAGTCTGATGATCGGGGGAGTCGAGGAGTTCATCAAGAATTTCTAGAGTTTCCCGCACCCGTCCGGCGGTGTTTCCCCACCCAGGCTCAAAGCCCATTGCTTGCAAATCATACCGAAATTCATCGTAGCTTTGCTCAAAAGGGCGATCGCCCAAAAATCCCAAAGCTTGCTTGACACGACTAGAAAGTTGCTGCTGCGATTTAATTCGCCCGTTGATCAGCAGTTGCAGATTGTTATAGGAATGGACGCTTAAAAATTGAAACAAGCTCTCCAGCCATTGTCCGGGGTCTTGAAAGAGTTTGCTCGATAAATAACGGTTGAGATACTGTACCCCCTTACCAATATTTTTAGGGTCGCGAATGGTCGGGGTATAGTCGTAAAACGGCTGAAAATCGAGTTCTAGGATGTCGCCTTCCTGGGGATGGAAGCGATTCACCAGGCGATCGCGTACATCCAGCAGTTCTTGCACCGTCATTGGTTCGACAATTAAATCTTCCGTTAACCGATAGATTTCTTGAGAAGCAATGGTTGGGCGGACGATCAAACAGATGTTTCCATCCTCCCGAATAATTTCTTGAGTGTAGTAAATTAATTTACCTAAATGGGAGGATTGGTCAAAATGTTCAGGCTTTTGGTGATTTGTGCAGTATTCGGAAAAAGCATTGAGAATGTCGTTTCTCAGTAAATACGACTTGTCCTGTTGGCGTAACTCACTCACAAATTGGCGCAGATCGATTTTTTCATCACTCTCTAAAACAGCCTGAATCAAATCGGACATGACAACTCCCTAGATTAGTTCAATAACATTCACAAAGACTAAACTACAAAATGTTTTTCCTGGTGACGCCCTTCCGAAGGTGGAAGGAGTACGTCTCAAACCAAAATTAATTCACCGTTCATCTTTCTTAAGAGTGAATCGGCTAGGCTATGCCTAGCCTAGCTTCTTTTCACGCTATTGTGTATCACAAAGCGTAAATTTCTCCGTATTTTTGCTGAATATAACGAATCAAGGGATTAATACTCAAACAATTGCCAGTGACGCGCTCGATAATTTCAGCGGCGGTATATTTCTGTCCATGTTGGTAAATATTCTCTCTCAGCCAATTATGTAGACTGCTGAACTTCCCTTGCTCGATTTCGGTAGGAATTTGGGGATTTGCCTTGAGTGCAGCTTCAAAAAACTGGGCGCTCATCATGTTGCCAAGAGTATATCCTTGGAACATTCCGCCGATGCTACCCGTGTACCAATGGACATCCTGCATGACGCCAACACTGTCGTTGGGGGGAACAACACCCAAGTCCGATCTGTAGCGTTCGTTCCAAGCTTCCGGGAGATCGCGCACTGCCAGATTGCCTTCGAGTAGCGCCAATTCCAAGTCAAAGCGGATCATGACGTGCAGGTTGTAGGTGACTTCGTCGGCATCGGTACGGATGAGCGATCGCTCGACTTTATTAATCGCCCGGTAGAATGTCTCCAGGGTTACATTACTGAGTTGATTTGGGAAAGCTGCTTGTAGTTGCGGATAGCAGAATTTCCAGAAGTTGCGGCTGCGTCCCACCTGATTTTCCCACAGCCGTGATTGGCTTTCATGCACGCCCGATGAGGTGCCGGTGGCTAAAGGCGTCCCTTCATATTCTGGGTTAATCCCTTGCTCGTACAAGGCGTGTCCCATCTCGTGAATGGTGCTAAACAGTGCCTCATTTAGATCGTTCTCTCTAACGCGGGTAGTAATTCGCACATCCCCAATCGAGAAATTGGTCATAAATGGGTGCAGTGTTTTATCTTGCCGTCCCCGTTGGAAGTCATATCCAATCTGTTCGATCACCTTTAAGCTAAACGCTAGCTGTTCGTCTTCTGGAAAAGTTTGGTGCAAGCAACTATCATCGGCAATCCGTTGGGAAGCGATCGCATTTACAATTGGAACCAGTTCTTGACGGAGTTCCGCAAAGAGCGATCGCACGGTTGAAGCCTTCATCCCGTAATCGGCACCGTCAATCAGCGGATCTGCAATATGCTCGTAGCCAGAGAAAAAGCTGGCATAGTCGCGGCACAGATCCAGCGTTTTTTCCAGATAAGGCTGCACGGCGGCAAAGTTATTTTCCGGACGCGCTTTTGCCCAAGCACCATAAGACTGAGTTCGGTGGAGAGACATTTTTGCCATAAAATCTGCTGGCACTCGCACCGCACGCTCGTAGCTGCGTCTGACGACACGAATTAGGCTGGCTTCATCAGAGTCGTAGGGCAAGCTTTCCTCGTAGGGACGCAAATCTTCCAACAGTTGCGCGATCGCTGGATCGCTAAACTTAGTATGGGCAATTTGCCGCAGAGTCGCCATCTGACGCCCTCTCGCCGCTGCACCCCCAGGAGGCATATAGGTTGCCTGATCCCAGTAGAGTAGGGAAGACGCTGAATTAATATCGTCAATTTCGGTGAGGCGGGTTTTGAGTTCTTGAAGTTTGGGGTGAGTCTTGTCCAGAGTCTGCATGATTCGCTGTTGATACTCGTTTCCTATAGTGTGGCGCAGGACGAGCAAATATCAGTCCAACTACCGTTCGCGATATGTCACTTTCCCAGCTTGCTCAAGCGCAAAAGTGACGACCGTTTCACTCAGTCGGATACCTCTATTTCTGACGCGTTCAATCGCTTGCTGCATTGAAACTAGATACCCTTGCCGCTTGGCACGCAGCAAAATGTCTATAGAACCTGTTAGTGAAAGCCGCTTAATCTAGCAATCCGCCTACCAACGGCTGCGTTCATACAGACGGTTTGGATACCTTCATTTGTTGCCGTTCAGCGACGCAGAGATGTCTGCTACTGTCGTCCCGCTTGGCACATTCATGACATTAGGATGCACCAAAAGGAAGGTTATAACGTGTATTTGAATGGCTGTGAGGAAATGGTGAATTAACTACTGGGGCGAACAGGTAATCGTAAAAAATCAGCTGTGGCGGTTGGAAAATGTACCTGTAATCAAACCCAAAGTAGACGATTAGGAGACTTAGCGCCGTTCACATGGTTGGAGACAGCAGGAAGACCTTATACAGTGAAGGAACTGGTAGCGATCGCTAAAGAAAAGATCAGCTCGATCTAGCAGATGTAGGTAGGGTGGAGGGGTCTGTCTCCAACCCTACATTCAAGGGGAATGAGCAATAAAACTGGATCAAAACCTGGGTGCTTCCAGCAGCGCCTCAAACAAATCTTGATCGCGAACCGCGTCAAAATCTGGGTCGTATTTTGCCATTTCCCGATATTTTTCCTCACTCAGACGAATCGCTTGTTGCAAGTTGTGGACTGTCTGCTCGACATTGCCCAGCAGGGCGTAGTAGCAAGCTTTGTTATACCAAGCGGTGGGGTAGTCAGTCTGAAGTTGTAACGCTTTATCACAAGCAGCGATCGCTTCTTCATAGCGAGCTAATTTTCCTAGCGCGATCGCTTGGTTGAACCAAGCTTTGTAGTATTCCGAATTAATTTCCAAACTTCTTTGGAAGCTAGAAATTGCCTTTTCATAAAGCCCCCAGTCATTTAGGGTAATGCCTCGGTTGTACCAAGCATTGCAGGAATCTGGTTTAAACTCAATCGCTCGGTCATAGCTATGAATCGCCTGTTCGTAATGATTGAGTTGGGCAAGAGCATTGCCTCGGTTGTACCATGCCCAGTAGGCGTCTGGACGCAGCTTCAGGGTGCGGTCAAAGCTGGCGACCGCTTTTTCATAGAAACCCCAGTCAATTAAGGTAATGCCCCGGTTGTGCCACGCAGCGGAAGCATCCGGGTTAAATTCTATGGCGCGATCAAAGCTATTAAGCGCCTGTTCGTAGCGACATAATTTCCCCAGCGCAATACCCCGGTTGAACCAAACCCAAGAAGCATCGGGTTGAATTGACAAGGCGTTGTCGAAGCTGGCGATCGCTTCTTCGTGGCGACCTAAATTCCCTAGGGCAAAACCTCGCTGCGATAAGGCATCGGGGTAATTGGGTTCGCACTTGAGGGCGTTGTCTAAACAAGCGATCGCCGCTTCATATTTTGCCGACTGAAGCTGGCGTAGTCCTTGCTGGAAGAAGAATTCTGCTTCGAGAGTAATAGTTTGACCCATAGAATTTTGCATCTTACTTTAGGAGGATCTTGTATTTAAGATTCCCAAAACAATAACATAAGTCAACATCAAGACGGTAAATCCCTTTCTAAAATACATTCAAAGCAAGAACGATAAATTCCAGATGACTGCTGGGCAAGGGATTCAGCCGCTGGAGGCAATAAAAAATTTCCTTGAGCTGTCGGTACGGTAATCCTGATTTAACCTCTCTCTCACCCACCTGGTGCCAAGGGAGGAGCGATAAATATTCTCTTCTATAAGAAATTGACTCCACTTCCCTCTCTCTTAGGGCAGGATTAGGAACCCTAGGCAGGGGTTATCCCATTTTAGATTTGGGATTTCAGATTCTGGGTGATACCAGTCTTGTCAGTAGACACTTCTAACAATTTATTTGTGCCGACCTTCAGGTGACATGGGATTTAGACGGATCTTTTCTCAGAAGGATTGCGCCGGTACTGCGTAATCCTTCTGAGAAAAGAATGCTGCCAAATCTGAAGACTGACTCATCGAATCCCCCAGCTAGACATGGGATGATCTCATCTAAAAGAATCCATAGACAACTAACATGACTGAACAGATAGGTAGAACCTACCGCATCGAACGCGATTCAATGGGCGATCGCCAAATCTTGGATAACGTTTACTACGGGATTCAGACGCTACGGGCGATTGAAAATTTCCCGATTAGTGGAATTAAGCCGTTACCCACTTATATTGATGCTTGCGTGCTGATTAAGAAAGCAGCGGCGATCGCAAATGGGGAACTTGGCTGCATTCCCCAAGACATCAGTCAGGTGATTGTCCAGGCGGCGGATGAAGTGCTTTCCGGGAAGTTCCGCGATCAGTTTGTCGTGGATGTCTACCAGGCGGGTGCGGGGACTTCGCACCACATGAATATCAACGAAGTGTTGGCGAATCGGGCGCTGGAACTGCTGGGCGATGAAAAAGGCAATTACAAGCGCGTCAGTCCCAACGATCATGTTAATTACGGTCAATCGACGAACGATGTAATTCCCACGGCGATTCGGATTGGGGCGCTGGTGGCGCTGGAGAGGACACTGTACCCAGCTTTAGCCGATGCGATCGCTGCTTTGGATAACAAAGCTGAGGAATTTCAGGATGTCGTCAAATCTGGAAGAACCCATCTGCAAGACGCCGTACCTGTACGACTGGGCGAAAACTTCCGCGCTTGGGGGCAAATTCTCGCAGAACACATGATTCGCATCGAGAGGGCGTCTGAAGATTTAATGGCGCTGGGTTTGGGTGGAAGCGCGGCGGGAACTGGGTTAAATACCCATCCCCAATACTGCGATCGCGTTGCCCAATTATTATCAGAATTAATCGACCAACCCTTGCGCCCAGCCCCTCATCTGATGGCGGCAATGCAGAGTATGGCACCTTTTGTCAGCGTTTCCGGTAGTTTGCGGAACTTAGCCCAGGATTGCGTCAAGATATCTCATGACTTACGGCTGATGGATTCCGGGCCAAAAACAGGTTTAAAGGAAATTCAGCTACCACCAGTACAGCCTGGATCGTCGATTATGCCGGGGAAATATAACCCGGTGATGGCAGAAATGACTTCGATGGTGTGTTTTCAGGTGATGGGGTACGATTCGGCGATCGCTTTAGCTGCCCAAGCGGGACAGTTAGAGTTAAATGTGATGATGCCGCTGATTGCCTATAACTTGATTCACAGTATTGAAATTTTGGGCAATACCTTAAGCATACTGACGCAGCGTTGTTTGGAAGGAATTACCGCCAATCGCGATCGCTGCCTTGCCTATGCAGAAGGAAGCCTCGCCCTCGTTACTGCCCTCAATCCCCACATTGGCTATCTTAATGCGGCTGCTGTTGCCAAAGAATCTCTCGAAACTGGCAAATCCTTGCGGCAAATTGTCCTAGAACGAGAGTTGATGAGTTCCGAAGAACTAGCGAAGGTCTTAGACTTGGAGGAAATGAGTGCTATGTCAGGAGTGCAGCGTCCAGAGTTGTAGATACACCAAAATTTGCATCTATCCAAAACTCAAAACTTTCTAACCAGGAGTCTCGTTCTATGCATAGTCATGATGGTTTGACCCAGTTAACTTTTCACTATATTGATGGGCACACAGAATCCTTTACTATCTATGAATCAGTAGAGGAAGGCTTAGAAACAAAGCAGGAAATTCGGCAAGAAGTCCGTCGGCTTTTAGATAAATCCTGGTGGATTCTCCACTTACCTGAAGAAACGGTTTTTATTAACACCGCCAATATTACCAAAGTTGAGGTGAAGCCCCCGATTCCTCACCTCCAGGGAGAAGATGTCTTCTCGAATGCCCAGCGGGTAACTGCCCTAACTCGTGGCAGCAATCGCTGAAAATTTGAGATTTTAGATCAAGAATTGCCAGGTCTTCATGAAGAATTGGAGACTGGCAATTCTCTCTTTAATTGATTCAAAATTCTTGTATTCGCTCAATCCTCAATTACAAACCCAGAATTATGAAACCTTCCGTTAGTTTAATTCGTGCAAATTCCTACGATCGGCAACTATTGCGAGAATCGGTGGAAAGTTTGCTGGAACCGTTGGGAGGAATCAAAGCTTTTGTCAAAGCAGGCGATCGCGTTCTCCTCAAGCCCAATTTACTCACTGGCGGACATCCGAGTAAAGAATGTGTCACCCGTCCCGAACTGGTTCACTGTGTTGCCAAACTGGTACAGGAAGCGGGTGGCAAGCCTTTCCTGGGAGACAGTCCCGCGTTTGGCAGCGCGATGGGTGTGGCAAAGGCAAATGGTTATCTTCCCCTTATGGAAGAACTCAATTTGCCGCTAGTGGAATTTACAGGGAAGCGTTACGAAACCGTTAGCGAAGGGTTCAACCATCTGTTGTTGTGCAAAGAAGCAATGGATGCAGATGTAGTAATCAACCTGCCTAAACTGAAATCCCACTGTCAGCTAACGATGACAATGGGGGTCAAAAACTTATTCGGTTGCGTACCGGGAAAAATGAAAGCCTGGTGGCACATGGAAGCGGGGAAAGATAGTGCCCGATTTGGGGAAATGTTAGTAGAAACTGCAAGGGCAATTAATCCTACCCTAACGATTTTAGATGCAATTATCGGGCATGAAGGGAACGGCCCTAGCGGTGGCGAACCTCGCTTCCTAGGAATTTTAGCGGCATCGGCTGATGTATTTGCCCTGGATCGGGCGATTGTGGAAATTCTCAATGTAGATCCTCTCAACGTCCCTACTATGGCGGCTTCAATAAGGTTAGGGCTATGCACAAATGTGGAGGAAATTGACTTTCCCCAACTGCATCCGGATGATCTAAAGGTGCTGGATTGGCAACTTCCTACTAACATGATGCCTATCGACTTCGCGATGCCTCGCGTGATTAAGTCCACGTTTAGGCATCTTTACATCCGGTTTATCAAGGAACCGATGAATGCCTATGCAGGACGATAAGAGTTTATCGATAAAAAAACTCGGTTTCTATAGAAATCGGGTTTAGAAAGCCATCAATAAACAATTTTGAGGTAGATTCGGTAAATTCTGTTACAGTGGGATACAAAATCATCAGCGTAATCTATTATCTACCCTCCGATTGCTTAGGAAGACCGCCCTGACTCATGCTAGAGGCGGTTTTTTTCTGCCTACCCATGACGGAGTGTTAGCAGCGCTGCGCGGACGGTATATTTTTAAAACCGAGTCTAGTGTGTTTTCTGGATTAAAGATCGAAATAACGCCGGAACCGAGGATCTAAATGGTTGGTTTTGCGCTGGTTACAGGGGAGACAGAGGGTTTGTAGATTGCTGATGTCATTGGAACCGCCACGAGAGAGCGGTATGATGTGGTCAATCGTGAGGTTTGCTTCTAGCGCCGTTTTGCCGCAACTTTGGCACTGACAGCGATCGCGCTGAAACACATACTTCCTCACTTCTGCCGGGATGCGAATTCTGGGCGTTTTAGTCATAAAATGCTCTTGTAAACACGATCCCACGCTGCAATGAATCCAGACAATCAAACAACTACAGGCGCTGATGCGATTGATGTAGCGATCGCTCAGGGAATTGATTTTGACGGTTCCCCGATTCCAACACCAAAACTAGAATTATACACAAAAGTAATGGGGCTGGAAGCTGGGCGGCAGCGCAGCGGCGTATCCAATACGATGCGTTCTAGAATTGTTCGCATCGGCGCTAAGCATATTCCTCAGGAAGAACTCAACCAGATGCTAATCGACGCCGACTTTGCACCGCTGAAAGAAAAAGAAATCGCTTTTTACTATAGCGGTAAATAGTATTAGTAATTACAATTCCCCCTAGATGAATGAAACTCTAGGGGATTTTTTTAGTAATTTTTATCCTGATTTTCTTAGTTAATCATCTTACGAAGCTCGTCAAGTGGTGATTCTGATTGGCTGATTTCTAGCTCATTTCGCATTCGTGTTTCTTCTTCATTTTGCATTAGCACTTCTTTTACTTCAGGCTCATCAGGAATAAACTATAAGGTGGTTTTTATTTTTACCTTACCTTTTTGCCAGTCACTAGCACCAACTTTAAGAATTTCACAATCTATCCCCTCTCCCAACCATCTTTCGTTTGCTTTATAGTAATGGTTATTAATGATTATTCCTGTATCTATCTCTACTTGTTGTGATTTTAAAGATTCATATAGTGCATTAGCGATTGCACCTTTTAAGGATTGCTGCCAAGCTTGCTTAATTCTGCTTACTTTAAACATATTACTTTTAAAGAATAAAGCATCATCATTATTCCAGTTTTGTAAAGGTAAATTATCTTACATATTAATCTTTATCCTTAAAATTCAATTACTAATTACGGGAATGCATCGTAAGCTTTGGTGGCAAATACAATTCGCGGCTCTATAAACAAAGTTCGCCTACGCCGACTAATAGATTTGAAACCCGCGTATGCGGGTTTCGTTTGTGTAGCCGCGATTTCCAATCGCCAAGACTATGATGAACTATACTTCTGAAGGAACAAGTCCATTACCCATAGCGCTAATCTTGGCAGCTTCTAAATTAGGCTCAATTGAGCTAACATCAGAATCAGTAATTACAGGCAGTTGACGATCGTACAATCCTATCGCCTGCAAACAACCATTGATACTGGCAACCGCAGAGTTGTAAGCCGCTATTTTTTGCTCAACTGCACTTTGCAAACGGCGATTAGTAGCAATTTTTTCCTCAGCTTCTTGTTCTAGTGTTTGCTCTAAATAAGCACGAGCTTGAGTATATTGCTGTAATATCTCATCAGCTTGATGCGCTGCCATTGGCAATAAATTAGTTGTGAGAGTTTGATTAACAGTTGCTGGGAAACCGCTACTAATTGTTGCTTTAACTTTTGGCTCAAAATCTAACTTTAACAACTGACGAATTGCTGGTTCTGCTGCTATCATGCTTTCACAACCGTAGGTCTGGGAAGTTTGCAGCAACGTTTGCCGAAATTGATAAATCGAGAAAGTACCTTCATCGTAAAAGCGAGGACTTTCGCGGACATAACGATTGCATTCGTCACTTGCCGCATTGATTAAAGCGTGATGAACCTGGTTTTCTATCGCCTTTAATTGCTGCTCAATCCTACCATCATTGCCTAGCAAACGATAAAGCTGGCGATAGTAGTCAGATTTATGAACTTGTTCCACTAAACGCTGGAATAGGTTAGTAACTACTTCCTGACAAGACTCTTTCAAAATATCCTCTAGTTGATTTGCCAAGTAATAAAGCGCCTCAACTAAAACAGCAATCAAAGGTGCTGTAGAATTGCGAGGATGGCTGAGGATAGCGCGACTATAAGCATCTGCAACCGAGAAAGTATCCAGCAACTCATCTAAACGCCGAACCATTCGAGATTGCAGTTGGCGAAAATCTGCCTCGAAAGCGCTAGATTGACCTGTTACAACCTGATTTAATTCTTCTGTAATATGCTGGTGAAATTCTTGACCAATTTGCTGTAACTGCTGGTTAAGGCGTTGTAATTCCTGCGTCTTCATTGCCTCAATTTCGCGGGGTTGGCTATCCAAGTCGCGCAGCGCAGATTGGTAATATTTCTTCAGACTAATGCAGGCATCTTCGAGATCGTCGGCTAGATTTTTGAACAGTTGAGGACGCTTCTCTTTGGTAAGATAGTCTGTAACAGCAGCGCGAAACTCATCTATTCCACTATCTTGAATTAACTGTTGAATGATAGGTGTACCTTGTTCAGCTAAAATCCGCACGTAATTTTCATTTGGGGATTCGTAGCTATTAACGGAAATTCGGAACTTGTTAGGAGGTAATTTTCCAGAATTCGCGCAGTAGTTATTAAAGGCTGTAACAAATTGTGGTGTTTCTTCTCGTTCATCCAAGCCTTGAACACTATCAGCAAAGACAGAATCTAAACCAAAGCGATCGCGTCCACTGGTCTGTTTAATCTGACTGCCGTAAAATCCTAATAGTCCGCTCGTTTTATAAACCCTAGTAGTATCTCGAAACTGAGCGCTAATCAAACCATCTAAACGTTGCCTTAACTGGCTATTATACCAAGTTTCATCGATACGGTTGAAGGCAAAGAATACGCGATCGCGTATCCCCGGATTTGAGCGCATTTTCTCCAGCAGTTCCGTTTCTTCCTTCGTCATGTCGCCAGCAGACGCGGGTTTGAGAACGCACACCACCGCTGACGTATCCGGGTGTTCAATCTTAGCGTAGGTCAGTTGTGCGTCTTTCTCCACTGGCGCATCAATTCCCGGCGTATCGATAATCACATTCCCATCCCGCAACAGCGGATGATAACAGTAATACTCAATTCGCTTCAAAACCGCGCTGTTACTGCCACGGCGAGCATAACCAGCCGCTTCTTTGAGGTTGGAGAAGTTAAATTGCTCCATTGAATATGTAGCATTATTAACCGTATTGATGCGATCGCGATTGGCAACAAATCCCTCCAGCAACAACATCAGCGCATTCGCTTGTTTTGCTCTTTCCGATTTACTTTCTCCACCCTCAATCTCAATAATCGCTTGGCATCCATCGCTTAGCAATTGAATCACTTCAGATTGATTAATATTGCTAGCTGTCCCTAACCCCAGCATCTGAGAAACCGCACTTGCCTGTTCCCGAATTTCTACCTCACTCAGAAACGTCAGCACCACTCGTTCTTTATCCGGTTCGGCGTACTCAATTTTACATTCCGTACCTGTAGCGTGTCCCTCCGCACTGTAAAGCAATTCCCGCTCTAACAGAGCGTTAATTAACATCGATTTCCCTGCACTAAAAGCTCCCGCAAATACAATCTCAAACTTAGGGGAAATCGCTTTACCGAGAGATGTCTGTACGGGTGTAACATCTTGCGATCGCAGAGACGGCTCCTGATGCAACAGTTGTAGTATAGTCTCGACCTGTTCTTTCAGATTTTGACACTGAGGCGGCAATTCAGGCACAGTTTGCATCCTATCAATATAAAGTAGAAGCCTTTACGCATATTTTAGGAATGGCAATTCATGATGGGTATGATGGAATTACCGATACAATTAGTAATTATCCGCGTAATCCCAGTAGATTTACCAGTCTTTAATTAATGAAAGTATTTGCTATTCGTCTGAAGCCAGATCAAGATTTAAAAAAAAGCTTACAAGATTTTGCAATCAAGCAAAATCTTCAATCGGGCTTTATCTTAACCGGAGTTGGCAGCTTGAAAAAAGCGACTCTTCGCTTTGCAAATCACAGGTATAGTACAGCTTTTAACGACAATTTTGAAATTATTTCTCTCAATGGCACTCTGGAAGCGGCTGGCATTCACCTGCATATCGCCATTGCAAATAAAGAAGGAAAAACCATCGGCGGACATCTCATGGAAGGCTGTATTATCTATACAACTGCTGAAATTGTCATCGGAGCTAGCGAAGAATTAACTTTTTCAAGAACAATGGATGAGCAGACAGGCTATAAAGAGTTGGAGATTTTTCCAAACACTAATTATTAACTAAATGCTATTTACCCTTAAATTACTTAAAGTCAAATAGGTCAGCAGTCTACAAAAATGTATTGCCAAGTTGTCGGCCTAAGAACAGCCAAGGACAAATTCCCCGTTTTTTCCTGACATCAAAGAAAGCAAGGAGAAAAAGGTTAAGGATGAATTAAGAGTTCAAGAAACTTTGCTTGTTCGCCTAAGTCATTGAATAGACGCCGACTGAGTTTAAGCAGTAACGTAGAAGGTTTTCCCATCTGTAGATAGTGAATCTAACTGTCACATCCCCTTGAATTGAATCATGGGAGGGCGTTAAAACTAAGTTTATAGTCAAAAAAATTAGACTACAGAGCGGATTGTAATTGAGGGTTATGGTTTCAGATAAATTTCGCCGTCAGTTACGTCAGGAAGCAAATCTTTGGCGAACTGAGGGGCTGATTGATGCTCAACTATACGAACAGTTATCAGAGCGTTATCAATTTAATAGGCTGGAGACTGCTGCCCGCGATCGCTTTGTGATGATCTTGTTAGGATTGGGGAGTATCCTCATTGGCTTGGGGACGATTAGTTTTGTCGCAGCGAACTGGCAGGAGTTGCCGCGAAATGGCAAGGTAACGCTGCTATTGAGTTTGTTTATCGGTCTGAATATTGCTGGTTTTTACTTGTGGCGGCGTCCGAATGGGGCGCAACAACGTCTCGGTCATGGATTCTTGCTCTTAGGAGCAATCATTTTAGGGGCAAATATGGGGCTGATGGGTCAGATGTTTCACATTAGCGGTCCCTTCTATGAGTTATTACTAGCGTGGGGAGTCGGTGTGCTAGCAATGGCTTACAGCCTGCGTTTGACTTCCTTAAGCGTGTTGGCAATCATCATTATCGGATTGGGTTACTGGAGTTTTTGGTGGAACTGGGAAGGGGCAAGCTGGTCAAATTCCTACTATTATGAGGAGTTTTCCTGGTCATCCCAGATGGGACAACATATGCCGCTGTTGGCAAGCTTGATGTTTGTTCCGCTGGCATACTGGTGTCGTTCTCGCGTGATTTTTGGACTGGCAGCGATCGCAGTTATTTCTTCTTTGGAAGCAAACCTCCGACCGCTCAGCTTAGGACTATTTAATCTATTCTCCCTGAAGTCTACGGGTATCGTATTAGCGATCGCCTTGGCACTGCCCCCCGCACTGTTATGGGGCTATGATGACTCGCTGTGGGTCTACAGTGACTTAAATCGGGTTCCGAAGCCAAACCAAATCTTTCCCGCCTCTTGGCAAGGGGGAAGCTGGGGAGGTTCCTTTCGACCCCTCGCCCGTCGTTTGGCGCTGGTATTTCTAGGCGTTGTACTTTATCTGTCGTCCTCGCTTTGGTTCTGGGGTGTTTTATCCAAAATGTCTTCTGCGGAGCAATCCGCGAGAGTTACTTGGTTTCCCCTGGTAGATGTAGTGATTTTGAGTGGGTTGGCAATCTTTGCATGGTTGCGTCTGCTGTGGCTTACCAGAAGCCCTCGCACTCGTCGGGAGGAAATTATGACCACAATTGCCATCGGTATCTTTATCTGCTTCATGGCTGGGATACCCGTTTGGCATCTCACCGTCCAGCCAATTCCCCTGCTTGCCACTTTTATTGGCAATGTGCTGTTGTTCTTGTTAGCTGCCGGATTGATGCGCCAAGGGCTAGCACAAGCAGAACGCAGCGCCTTCTGGGGGGGCATGATGCTATTAATTGTGCGAATTCTGACTTGGTTTGTGCTGTCTGCAACGGGATTAGTCTTCAAATCCCTGCTGTTTATTCTATGCGGTATCACAGCGATCGCTATCGGGCTTTGGTTCGAGCGCTATGTCCGCACGCTGGAAATTAAAAATTGACTCAGAGGATTTTTAATGAGGCACACTTCTCAATCATCTTCAATCGCTCCGACTCTCATAGAGCCACAAAAGCGAATGCCTGCTTGGAGACTCTGGGTGCCTCTCCTGTTGCAAACGGCGATCGTTCTTGCCGCACCTGCCCAGCCACTTTACACTAACCTCACTGGGAAAACGGTCGTTCTCAAGACGGTTCCCGTAGACCCATACGATTTCTTGCGTGGCTATTCGCAGACGCTAAGCTATGACATCTCGCGTCAAGAGAATTTGCGATCGCTGCCGGGTTGGAAAGCCTTAGTGAAACAACACCTCGAAGCAAAAGCAACGGATTTGCCACCGTCCGTACCGCCTTTAAATTCTTTACCGACAGGAATTCGCTTCTACGTGATTTTAGAAGCGCCTGCTGCTAAAACAAATTCTCCCCAAGCATGGAAACCCGTGCGGGTGAGTAGCAAGATGCCCAAATCTTTGCCAGCAAATCAGATAGCGTTAAAGGGCAAATCTAGCGGTAATTCCATCGACTACGGCTTAGAAAGCTACTATATGCCAGAAGCGCGGCGGGATGAAATTAACCAAGATATTTATCAAGCCCGATCGGACAGACAACGGCAAGCGATTGTGGTGGAAGCCAAGGTGGATGCCCAAGGTCGTGCAGTACCGATTAGCTTCTGGGTAAGCGATCGCCGTTATCGATTTTAATAGGAGAATTTTAATAGGGGAATGAAAGTATGGCTAATTGTTCGAGATATCTTATCAATTAGCGATACTTTCATTACTAAGAACAAACTTTCTAATCTTCTTGCCGCTTTAGCTGCAAAGTAGCACCCAGTGCTGCTCCAGCTCCAGCTATCAAACCCATACACATTCCTTGAATCGTTTGACTCGTGGGGTCTTGCATCAAGCATTCACTGGTAGGCGTTTTGGCTTGCAGACATTGATTACTATCTATCCAGTTGGAGACGCCTCCCACAAGGATACCAGCAGCACTACAAGAAACGATCAGCAGGACAAAGCGGTTAGATTTTCTATCCATAGATAGAGGCTTTTAAGTACTTGGTTAGCTATTCCGTTCAGTCTACTCTACCTATCGGCAGACTGTTACCGTATATTCCACATTTTCAACTGCCTATTCCGGACGTTGCACTAATCAATTCGCAAATTATAGGGCAAACGGGCGTAAATACCTCTAGGATCGTTCATTGTTTTGAGCGCTACTAATTCTTCTTGTAACTTGAGGAGTTCTGCACTCAGCAGATCGGATGGCTGCTTGGTTTGGGCATTGTCCCCACCGGCAAACTGTTTCAAAATGCGTTGTTCTAGACTGCGAACCTTGGGGTACTCTTCTAGCTCCCAATTCTCACCCAGTTTAGCGGCAACGGCAGCAGATTTGATCGCATCATCAATACCGCCAATCTCATCAACCAGTCCCAGTTGCTTGGCATCTTGACCCGACCACACTCGTCCTTGGGCAATCTCAGCGACTTTCTGCTTTGATAGTTTTCGAGAATCCGCCACTTTGTTGAGGAACTGACCGTAAATTTGGTTAACAAATCGTTGATGAATTGCCAATTCTTGAGGCGTTTTGGGACGTGAGACCGTATTGCTGTCCGCAAATTTGGAAGTTTTGACGACATCCCAGGTAATGCCATTATTATTCGCAAGCTTTTGGAAATTGAGCAGCATTCCAAAGACACCGATCGAGCCGGTAATGGTATTTGGTTCGGCGTAAATCTGATTAGCATAGGTGGAAATCCAGTAGCCACCGGATGCTGCCATATCTCCCATAGAAACGATGATTGGCTTCACCTGACGAGTTAGCCGTACCTCTCGCTGAATCACCTCAGACGCCGAGGCGCTACCGCCGGGACTATTTACCCGTAGCACGACTGCCTTCACATCTTTATCAAGTCGCAGCCGTCGCAGCTGTCTGGCAAAGCGATCGCCTCCTACTTGCCGAGAGCCACCTTCGCCGTCTACGATTTCCCCTTCGGCGTAAAGTAGGGCAATTTTGTTGTCAGAAGTGCGATCTTTACCTTCGGTTTGAGTCGCTCTAGCATAAGTAGCAAGGCTAATTTGACGGAATGTTTTATTCTCTTCGGTTCTGCCAGTTAGCTTTTTCAGGTCTGCCACCACCTGATCTAAATACGCCACCCGATCCACAAAGCCACGCTTTTTCGCATCCGGTGCGGTTAATATTCCTTGAGTGTCTGCGATCGCTTGTAGCTGTTTCGGGTTTAATTTTCGACCCTGGCTCACTGTTGTCAAAAAGTCTCCCCACAAATCGCCCAACAAATTCTGAGTTTGTTGTCGGTTCTCCGGACTCAGTTTCGTGAGTACATAAGGTTCCACCGCTGACTTAAATTTCCCAACCCGGATCACCTGAACCCCAACCCCGTATTTCTGCAAGGCTCCTGTTAGGAACATCGACTCAGAACGCAAACCGTTCATTTCGATTGTTCCCAACGGGTTCATCACAATGGTGTCTGCCACTGAGCTTAAATAATATTCCCGTTTCCCCAAATCCATGTTGTAGGCAATAATCTTTTTGCCAGACTTACGGAATTTTTCCAGCGCCGAACGGACTTCTTTGAGCGTGGCAAACCCGGTGCTAGAACTAGAGGAACCACTGCCGTCTAGATATACGCCGACAATCCGTTTATCTTTAGTTGCCTGCTCAAGGGCATTCAAAACCGTTCGCAGCCGCACGCTATTATTTTCCTCACCAGATAAAGCTTCACTGATTGCTTCGCTGGTGCTGGATATCGGATCGCTATCCGTAATCGTCAAAGACTGATCGATTACGAGTACCGATTTATCCTCAACTTCCGGCCCTGTATCTTTAGATGCCACCGCAATCAATAACAAGATTAGCCCGCTCGTTCCCAAACCGAAAAATAGGATGAGTCCGAATAGGCTTCCAAGCAAGCTAGCAAAAGTTTGTTTTAGGAAACTACGCATTAGGCTGGGGTTAGGGTAATGGGTAATTGGGAATGGGTAAAAGTTTTAAGCTTTGAATTCACTTATCGCTTTCCCATTTCCAACACAGTTATCGTAATGGTTGCAACGCGCCAGACTGTTTCAGAGCAGACAAAGTGGGGTTTCCGGTACAGAATAATACAGTGGTGATTTCGGCGACTAATACTTCAACCAAAGCATCAAGGGCGTCTTCCGATTCTACGGCTGCCTGGAGAAAAGGCCACGCCAGACCCGCGAGATCGGCTCCTAGCGCGATCGCTTTTGCCACTTCCAGACCGTTGCGTAATCCCCCAGAGGCAATCAAGGGAATATTTGGGGCAATGGCTCGAATACTGGTAATGCATTCTGCTGTGGGCAAACCCCAATCAGCAAAAGTTAGTCCTAACCGGCGCTGCTGGGCATTTTCAGCCCGTTCACTCTCCACCTTTGCCCATGATGTCCCACCGGCACCGGCAACGTCAATGGCGCTCACACCCGCATCAATCAACTTCTGCGCGATCGCAGCGGAGATGCCATTTCCCACCTCTTTGACAATCACGGGTACTGGTAACTTATTGCACAGATTTTTGATTTTGTCAAGCAAGCCTCGGAAGTTGGTGTCACCTCTGGGTTGAATGCACTCTTGCAAGGCATTGAGATGCAAAATCAAGGCGTCTGCCTCTAACAAGTCAATTGAGCGCAGACATTCATCAACGCCATAGGTATAGTTAAGTTGCACCGCCCCCAAGTTCGCAAATAGGAGAATATCGGGAGCAAGCGATCGCACGGCGAAAGTTGAAGCAACCTGGGGATTCTCCACCGCTACCCGCTGGGAACCCACGCCCATCGCTAGGTTATAGCGTTGCGCCGCAGCAGCTAGACGATAATTAATCATCCTCGCCAGTTCCGTTCCCCCCGTCATCGAAGAAATGAGCAAAGGCGCACCAAGCTGTTTTCCCAAAAAAGTTGTTGAGATATCAACTTCACGTCGATCTAACTCCGGCAAACAACAGTGATTAAAGCGGTAGCCTTCCAATCCATTCGTTGTGGAGTGAAATTGCACATCCTCATCGAGACAAATTTTTAGATGATCTGCCTTTCGGGTCTGGGTTTCTTTGGTAAGAGCCGATTTATTAATCAATCTACTATCTCCAACGTTCTGCATAGACAGCGCCTGACAAATCTGTACAGACTGGTTTATTAACAATCTCGATTTTCCCACCAACACACCAGGGAAACCGAAGACAGACCGCTTAAACCTTTAATAATTCCACAGCATCTCGTCCATCAATCTCTTGTAAGTAAACCTTCACCTGTTCTTCTTTGGACGTTGGCAACTTCTTGCCAGTGAAATCCGGGTGAATGGGTAACTCCCGCTGCCCCCTATCCACCAGAACCGCTAACCAAATCGCCGCTGGTCTACCATAATCATTCACCGCATTCAGGGCAGCACGAGCGGTACGCCCTCGATAAATGACATCATCCACCAGCACTACCGTCTTACCAGAGAGATCGAAAGGGATGTCAGTTTTGGCGGGTGTGCGAATGCCAATTTGATCCAAATCATCTCGATAGAAGGTAATATCTAGCGCTCCCACGGGCACTTGCACTTGTTCGAGCGCTTCTATCTGACGAGCCAAGAGATTGGCTAATACAGCGCCTCTGGTATAAACACCTACTAGCGCTAACTCAGACAAGTCGCGTGACTTCTCTACCACCTGGGAAGCGATACGATTGAGGGTTCGACGGATTTCGTCTGCGGAAAGAATTTCTACAACTTCGGGAGACATGGTTTAGGAAAATCCGATGATAACTGCGGACAAATTACAGCCTCAGTGTACAAGTTCACCTAAACCATCATCGTTATCATTTCAACAAAAATAACTTCCTGTTCCTACCAGGAACAGGAAGTTATGTCATTAAGTATAGATAGCTCAATCTCATCAAGCTATAAGATTAGTCAGCGGCAAGTGCTGCTTTCGTTCTTTGCCCAACGATTCCGTCAGCGAATAGCCCTCTGCTCTGCTGAAATCTGGTGACGGAGGTCTCGGTCAACCGACCATAGTATCCAGTAATTGGCCCGTTGTAATAGCCCAAGGCTTTCAAAGTATTTTGAAGCCTCGTTACAGAGGAACCGCTGCTGCCGCGTTTCAGGGTGCTGCTGCCAAAACCACCCCCCGTAATCGGTTCATCATAATTACCACCCCGATTTTCTAGAGCTGCTAGAGTTCGGGAGCCTGCAACGCCATCGGCTCTCAGTCCAACCGCTCGCTGAAAACTGCTGACGGATGCCTGCGTCAATTGACCGTAGTATCCAGTAACCGGGCCGTTATAGAAGCCTGCGATTTTTAGATTTCTCTGAAGCGTGGCGACTTGAGAACCGCTATTCCCTCTCTGGAGTGCTAATGCATGACCGGCTGTCCCGATAACGGATAAGGCAAGGGCAACGGATAGTAATCGAATCCATGCTGAACTTGGAAGCGGGTTCCGATTTTGGAACAATTTAAATTGGTGAGGCTCCGAGTTAGGGTCTTCGTAATTGGCAGATAAATGAAGATATGCAAGAGTTTCCATCGTTTTAGTCGCAGATGATGACTTCGTAGGTCAGACTTAGGCGATCGCTTCCGTGCTTTAGCGGGGGTTAAGTTTTTAGGTCGCATCTCCTCATTGGCATTTCACTTGACCAATCACTAAAAAGTGCGATCGCTTTCCCAGATGAATCAGTGATTGATTACCCTTCAACTGGTTGCTCTATATTCAAAGATATGCTTACACGTATTCAGTAGCCATCGCCCGTTGAGTTCACCTGATAGGGCGATTAAAAAGTCATCAAGTTGATTCCAAGCGAGCGCCCATTTCTAAACCCCAACAGCAGCAAGATAGCGATCGCTATCCCCAACCAAATCAAAAAGTTATATCGTGTTAACTGCAAGGCTTGTTGAATGCATTCTGAATTGATAGGCTGGAGGTCATCTCCCAGTAAGGCTTTGTGTTTAGCAACGCCACGATACCAATTTGTGCCCCCCACCTGAACGCCTAAAATTGCCGCATAGGCGCACTCACTCCAGCCAGAGTTGGGACTAGGATCTTTCGTCGCATCGCGTTGACAAATACTCCAAACATACCCAGGTTTTCTAGATAGTAAAGCCAAGGTAATCACCGTGAATCGGCAGGGCAACCAAGTCAGGATATCTTCTAATTTGGCACTAAACCAACCCAAATCGGTGTAGGGTGGTTCTCGATAGCCGACCATTGAATCTAGGGTACTGGCGGCTTTATAGGCAAGGGCGAGAGGAACCGTTCCTAGTAAAGGTAAAAATGCCCCGATAATCGCATAAAAAAGGGGTGCCATTACTCCATCGGTAGCATTTTCTGTGACGGTTTCCAAAACAGCCCGAAGAATTTCTGTTTTATGAAGATTTTCGGTATCACGCCCTACATATTGGCTTAACTTAGAACGCGCCGCGACAAGATCGTTCTCATTTAGAGGTTGCAAGACATCTTCAGCAGCAGCTCTCAAACTTCGACCGGCGAAACAACTGGCGAGTAAAATACTTTCTATCGCAATTCCTAAAAAAGGATGCACCCAGTTCGCTGCGTGAACGATTAACCACCCCATCCCGTAGCTGCCAGTTATCAGCCCAATTCCTAAAATTACTCCAGCCCATCGGAGCGTGAGAGGATGACTAAATAATTGGAAAGCCATCTGGCTGTAGCGAGAAATTAGCCAGCCCATGACTCGGACTGGGTGAGGCCAACCCCACGGATCGCCGATGATGTAATCAAAAAGGGAAGCGATCGCTAATGATAGGACTGAGGAATGAGAAAGCAGGACTGCGGCAAATAAATCTTGGAAATTCACAACACCAAAGCTGCTAGAGATCCGCTGACAGTTTCTATACAACAAAACTGGTTTCTTCGCCTTGGGCTGCTTGCCAACTGCGAGCGTCATAGTAAAGGTCTGCCAGTGTAATACTGTACAACGCTTCTTTAAGTTTTTGATGCAATCGGTGCCAAAGTGTAAACGTTACCCAATCCTCAGCAAGCTCTGCATCTGGGGTATGGCGAGGCAGCGGTTCAATTGTTTCACCGACTGCTTCTAATATTTGTCCTAGGGAAATTTGTGCTGGGACGCGGGATAGTTGATACCCCCCCTGGGCACCTCGAACTGATTGGACTAACCCAGATCGACGTAACTCTATCAACAATTTTTCCAGATAGGGTGCGGGTAAGTCTTGCCGAGTTGCGATCGCTTTTACAGAAGTTGGTCCATACCCAGGTTGTAGACTCAAATCCAGCAGTGCTTTAACACTGTAGTGTCCGCGGGTTGTCAGCTTCATACTGGAAAATATTCCTTAGGGTAATGGATAATTAGTCAGTGGTCATGAGGCGGTAGTCAATGGAAAAAAAAACAGCTCAGAAGCGATCGCTAATGATAGACTAACGACTACCCTACAGCGTACCCCCTTCATTTTTTCTCAGGTTGATGCTGTGAGGAACTCCGATCATCGAGATGCATCGGTTGTTCGCAAGGCACAGATATTTATGCTTAAGCAAGAACTTGGATTAAAAAGGTTAGTAGTGAATAAATTATCGATCTTATTGAACTAGCTTTCCCCAATCCGTATGATATAGTTTTATGAGCTGATATAAAGCTAAGCTAAAATTAGCTTAGAAACAGTCAGTCGAAAACACTGTACACACTCGCTATTCCTTACTTTTCGCTCCAAGTTGATGAATAAAAAGAAAAAGATCGATCCCTTAACGGGGGAAGCGCTAGTCAAGAAAGTTAAAGAGCTAGAAAACCTCAGCAAAGAAGAAAAGGCTAGAGCCTGCGGTTACTACACTGTTACCAAAAGCGGTGTAGAGCGGGTGAATATGATGAAGTTCCTGAATGCTCTCATTGATGCTGAAGGAATTGAGTTAGACGGCAAACAAAATGGTAACGGACGTGGCGGTCGAAGTGCCAGCTACAAAATTAGCGTGCAATCGAACGGCAACTTACTGATTGGTTCTGCCTACACCAAACAAATGGGTCTAAGGGCAGGGGATGAGTTTGAAATCTCTCTGGGACGGAAGCACATTCATCTGCGGCAACTGGATAGAGAAGAAGGCGCTGAAGACGAAGAATTGGAAGAGGCATCCTAAAACTTTAGTTTTAGTTAGCAGTTATTCGTAATGAGTCATTGATTTGTAACCAATGACTCATTAACGATTCTCTAAATTTTCAAACTGTTTGCTTGAGGGGCGGTAAATTTAACTCTTTCGACACTGGATTGAGGGGAAGATAGCGGCGCAGTGTCTTGCGAGTGGCAGCGACACTATAAGCTAAAGCGATTCCCTCTTGTTCCAGCACACCTAACACTTGTTGGGGGCGATCGCGGTCAACGACGGGTAACTGGTGGAGACCGCGTGCTGCCATCCGGTCTATCGCTTCTGCTACCGATTCCTCAGGGTTTGCATACAGAATTTCAGTGGTACAGATGTCAGCAACTGGCTGATGAGCCAGATGACTGGTTAAATTGTTCGAGACATTGCAAAGAACGTTGTTTGTTTCTACGGTTTCAGTAGGAGCGGTAACTGGCGTTCGAGCTGTAGACATTGCTCGATTAATATCCTGCAAAGTGACGATGCCAATTAACTGCTCGGCATCATCAATGACTAAAGCACTGCGGCAGCGACCATTGGTTAAAGCTAAACCTGCCTCTAATACTGATAAAGAACCACTCAGCATCAAACCTGGTACTTGCATTGCTTCTGCAACTAACATTTGTTGCAAAATTTCTAACTGCTGGTCTTTCTCCACATTGAGTTCCAGCTGTTGGAGATTTTGACCTTTCGTTGGCGCTGACTTGAAGCGCTCCACTAGCCAAATGCTCAAACCGACTGCTGCCATCAGCGGCAAAACAATCCGGTAGTCGCGCGTTAGCTCAAACATTAACAGTATCGCTGTCAGGGGTGCCCTAGCGCTGCCAGCAAGAACGGCTGCCATTCCCACCATCGCGTAAGCTGGAGGTGCGGCAATCTGAATCGGTACGCCTGGAAGCATCGCTGCCAGAATTTTTCCATATGCTGCCCCCAAAGAAGCACCGAGGAACATGGCAGGGGCAAAGATACCCCCCACCAAACCGCTACCCAGACTAATTGCCGTCACGATCAGCTTGACTGCTAGCAAGGCGAGGAGTAACCCCAACGGAAAATCCACATCCTGAAGCATAGCGGCAATTGTTTCGTAACCGATGCCCAGAATTTGGGGCCACTGCAAAGCAACCAAGCCCAAACAGGCACCGCCAATTATCGGACAAAGCGATCGCGGTATCTTTCCCAGCCACTCAAAACCGGCAATCTGTCCCCGAAAGAAACTTCGAGCCAGTTGAATTGACTGGGTATAGGTCAGCGACACCAAACTTGCTAATACCCCCAATCCCAGATAAAGCGGTAATTCTAGAGGACTACGGACTTCATAGACGGGCAGCGTAAAAGCTGGTTGGGCACCCAAACCAATCTGAGCAATTAAAGACGCCACAACTGCTGCCAGCAATACGACGCTAACCGCTGAAGTTGCAAAGGTGGTTCCCAAGACCACCTCTAAGGCAAAGAAAACCCCGGCAATCGGGGCATTAAAACCCGCCGCCAGACCCGCCGCTGCTCCAGCACCCAAGAGTAACTGCTGCCTTTCTCTGGAGACTTGCAGCACTTGACCGAGCAGCATTCCAAAATTGCCGCCAATTTCCACGCTCGGCCCTTCTGGGCCTAAAGAGGCTCCACTACCGAGGGAAACAGCAGCCGCTACCATCTTGGTGACGGGTCGCAGGGGTAGCAACTCTCGGACGCCTTGGGCAGCAGCAATCAGCGAAGAAATATTCGGCCCAAAATCGGGCCAAGCAAGACGCATTAAACCAACGATTAATCCTCCCAAAATGGGAATACAAGCTAAAGTCCAGGCACCCCAGCCTCCAATTATCCCCATCACCCCTTCCAGCATCAAGCTGTGGATGACAGTGATTAAATAGTGAAACGTGACAACGCCCATCCCGGTGCCGGTGCCAATTAGTACAGCCAACAGCAGGACGACGCTTTCGGGTGAGGGTTCGAGTCGATTGAGAATTTTAGTAAGACGAGAAGCCGGAGAAGTTGGTGCGGATGATTCCGCCAACAGCACATCTGACAATGGAGTGGCGCTCATTGATGGAGGTTAACAGGAAAAATGAGAAAAAGCTTAATTTTTATTCATGATTTTCATTGTAACTGCGAGCGATTGGCTATCAGCTTCAAAAGGCGAACAATTAGGGAAAATTTTGGGTTTTTAGCCTGCATAAACAGAGCATCCGGCATTTTGCTCGTTTTATGGTTTGCATGATGTGCAACTTTGATGTGTGAAAGCTTAATTTCTATCCATAGCGATCGCTAGAGATATACTGTTTGCCACTCTCAAACAAAGCCGGTTGAATCAGGAAGCAACCCAACTCGAATCTGGAGCAGCCATTCAACGTCTGTGTGTGTTGGCGTTGTCTGCGGCTGTGCGTCTGCTTCAATTCCTCAAAGGCTTGAAGATGTCACTCAATCAGTAACAGTCATCTTCTGTGATTCCCAGCAGTATTGCCTCACAGAGCTTGCACCCATACTTAATGGTCACTTAATAGTTGCATCCCAAAACAATGAACTCTTGTCCTCCCCTAAGGTTGGCTTAGGCAACTTAATTGCTCTACTAGACGGTTGACTCGGCTAGTAAAGCCAACAGACTACCGAAATTGCCACTCTTTTTCAGGATCTGCGACAGTTTGATTCTCTGTGTCTCGGTTGGTCTTTAGCTTCTTGCCTATATGTGTATACACAGTAGTCGCTTGCAAAGGGACGCAGGGGTGGGGTTCTCCCCTATTTCAGCCAACTGAAATAGGTAAATTTTTTCTACAACCGATCGCAACAATAACGCTAAATTCGGCATTAATCGCTATTAATCGCTGAAATTCAGCTTAAATTACCTTTAGCATTCATTACCACTTCTCTCCTGGGAATTAGGGCACCAGAGGCAACTTTATTTCTCAAGAACGATACCTCAGCGGGATGAAAAGGAGAAAATACTGCTCTAAGCATTTTTTTCATCAAACTCCAAACACTTCTATGGCAACTCCGATTGAATTTAATTTATTTGCTCCCTATAACAATGGAGCTGCTTTAATTGGGGATTTTTCTAACTGGGAAAGCATCCCAATGAAAAAAGGTAATGATGGTTATTTCCGTACCACAGTTGAACTGGAAGATGGAGTTTATCAATACAAATTCCGTGTTCAATCCAAATCTTGGTTCTTTGAACCAGATCAATGGATAGAGGTAGTTGACCCCTACGCCACCGATATTGATAATCCCACCCAAAACGGTGTTGTGAGAATTAAAGATGGTGAGCGGATTGTGGATACATACGTTTGGCAACATGACGATAAGCCACTGCCAAGCGATCGCGAATTAGTCATTTACGAATTGCACGTTGGCGACTTCTCCGGTGGTGAAGATGATCCCTACGCTCGAGGCAAATACGAACACGTTGTAGAAAAATTAGATTACCTATGCGAGTTAGGAGTTAATGCCATTGAGTTAATGCCAGTGAAGGAGTATCCAGGGGACCATAGCTGGGGCTATAATCCTCGTCACTTCTTTGCTACAGAATCCAGTTATGGCACAACTGAAGGGTTAAAAAACCTAATTGATGAGTGTCATGGTCGTGGAATTCGCGTCATTATGGACGGAATTTTTAACCACTCAGAAGCAGAAAGTCCACTGACGCAAATAGACCACGATTATTGGTACCATCATTCTCCGCGCGACCCTGATAATAACTGGGGGCCAGAGTTTAACTATGAACACTATGATGAAAATCTAGATCTTAAGCCTGCATGGAAGTTTGTTGGCGATACCGTGCGCTTTTGGATTCAGGAATTTCACATTGATGGCATTCGCTACGATGCAGCCAGACAAATTGCCAACTACGATTTCATGCACTGGATTGTTCAGGAAGCAAAAAATGCAGCTGGGCCAAAGCCGTTTTACAATATTGCCGAACACATTCCTGAAACCCCCAGCATTACGAATGTAGATGGACCAATGGATGGCTGCTGGCATGACAGTTTCTATCACTGCATTCTAGAACATATCTGCGGCGATACCTTTGACTTAGAGCGTCTCAAGGATGCCATTGACTGCAAGCGGCAAGGCTTCATGGGTGCTACGAATGTTGTGAATTACCTGACGAATCACGACCACAATCATGTTTTAGCTGAGTTAGGCGATCGCGGCATTTTGGATGAAGAAGCATTTAAGCGGAGAAAGTTAGGTTCTGTCATCAATATGACCGCTGTCGGCGTACCTCTGCTGTGGATGGGTGAAGAGTTCGGAGAGTATAAATACAAAACAACTGAACAAGCAAAAATTGATTGGACGCTCTTAGGTCATGACCTCAATCGCGGAATGTTTGAATTTATCAAAGGCTTGATTCATCTCCGTAAAAATAATCATGCCCTCTACACCGAAAATATTGACTTTATCCATGAAGATCCAGAAGCAAAGGTATTAGCCTACAGCCGCTGGAATGGCGAGGGTTCTCGTGTTGTCGTTCTTGCAAACTTCTCTGACAATTTCCTAGGAGGCTATCACGTTCCTAACTTCCCCGAACCAGGAACCTGGCACGAATGGACTGGCGATTATGATGTCGAAGCAGGGGAGGATGGCATCCAGCTCGACTTAGGAAGTTACGAAGCCAAAGTATTAGTTTGGCAGTAATCGAAACTTTCCAAAGCCTTGAACAGTAGCTTCTCTTTGCCGCCCTTAAAAAAGCAAAAAACTACTGTGTCTATACAGTGAACCTGCCAGTCTCGTTTTACTCCCCGTTAGCCGCTGCGCTAATGCTCTGCTATGGCGCAGCGTGGATTGGGGAATTGAATTATTCGTTAATATACTGCCTCACAACTCGAATGGTATTAAATGGATAGGTTTAGGAAAACAATTATTTCCTAAAATAAGTATTGATTAGAGCCTTGCTTTTTAAGAAGCGAAGTTTCAACCCTTACTAGACGTGAGAGCCGAAACCCATAAAGCTAATGAAGCAACAACTCTATTAGATACATTGCCTAAAAATCAGTGGATAATTTTAAGCACTTTTCAGTTGCTGACTCTGCGTACTGGGTGCTAAAGCCCAACCTTCGCATCTTAATTTTTGGTAGGTTGCCCAACCCTTAGAACCGCCTGGAACTGGATAGTCTGGTACAGCATATTCGGGAAAAGCCGTATAAGGTCGCCACGGTTGATTGGGTGCGGTTCGTAAATGCAACAACTTTTCTCCACTGACTCCCATCGCTGGCAACCAACACATTTGTTTCAACATTTGAAACTCCTTAATTCAGCTTAGAAATAATTGATTAATCAGACAATCTCTTTCTAGGAAAAACTAGATAGTAACTGCTGCAAAGCAGTAAGCAAGCATGATAAATGCAAGACCGAGACTAAGAGTAGAAAGTAGGGGAAGCCATTGTAATGTACCCATCTTCAGCTCCTTTGAGCTGTTATTTATGACCCGATCTTCCCTATTCATCTCTGAATTGACATCTCTCGCTAGCCTTATTTGCAGTCTTTTTAAACCTATCTCTTAAAGTTTAGAAAACAGTTTTTGTCTACTACTCCAGATATAAAAATCCGGAAGTTAGTTAATTTTGTTTTTGAAGATACAAACTTTATTAATGTTCTGCTATTTCTCAAGATAGATAATTCAGTATAATTCATTACTAAACTTTAAAATTATAAATGCAGGCTTCAAAAAAGTTTGCAAAGAACCATTGGTCAACTAAGTAAGCGAATCTACTTCATTAAAAGGTTTTATGGCAGCAGTTGAATTCAATTTATTTGCTCCTCGCAACCAAGGAGCGGCGTTAATCGGCTCTTTTTCTAACTGGAAAAACATTCCAATGGAAAAAGGTAAGGATGGCTATTTCCGAACCCAGGTAGACTTGGAGGATGGCATTTATCAATATAAATTTCGAGTTCAATCGAAAAGCCCAAAATTTGAACCCGATCAATGGGTGGATGTAATCGACCCATACGCTACAGACGTTGATGAAGCAAGAGGCCACAGTGTCGCGCGGATCAAAGATGGGAAGCGAATTGTTGATACTTACGTTTGGCAGCATGACGATACGCTCTTGCCAGACAATCACGAATTAGTCATCTATGAAATGCACGTTGCAGATTTTTCCGGTGGTGAAGATGACCCACACCAGCGAGGCAAATACCAAGACGCGATCGCTAAGTTAGATCATTTGAGCGAACTCGGAATTAATGCCATCGAATTGATGCCAGTAAATGAGTATCCCGGTGATTACAATTGGGGCTATACAGTCCGCCACTACTTCGCTACAGAATCCAGTTACGGCTCCACAGAAGATTTGAAGCGGTTTATTGACGAGTGTCATGGTCGAGGCATTCGCGTTTTCATGGATGGGATTTATAACCACACAGATGAAGAATGCCCGTTAATGCTGATTGACCGGAATTACTGGTATTACGAGCATATGCATTATCCAGAAGACCCGGGTAATTACTGGGGACCAGAATTTAACTACGACAACTACGACGAAAAGTTAGATGTTAAGCCTGCTTGGAAATACGTCGGAGATGTGGTGCGTTTCTGGGTTCAGGAATATCACATTGATGGGATTCGCTTTGATGCCGTGCGCCAATTGGCAAATTATGAATTTTTGGATTGGCTTGCGAAGCAAGCCAAGAAAAATACTGCTCCTAAGCCGTTCTACAACATTGCCGAACATATTCCCGATACCAAAACCGTAGTTTATCCAGAAGGTCCGCTGGATGGTTGTTGGCATGAAAGTTTTCGCTACTTTGTGCTTCCACATATTTGTGGCGAAATGTTTGAATTAGAAAAACTGAAGGAAGTTTTAGATCCCAGAAGGCAGGGTTATACGGCTGCTACGAATGTAGTGAATTATTTGGCAACTCACGACCGCCAACGTTTGATGAGAGAATTAGGCGATCGCGGGATTTTTGACAAAGCCGCATTTGGCAGAGCGAAGTTAGGAGCTGTTTTGTTAATGACGGCGGTAGGTGTGCCAATGCTCTGGATGGGAGAAGAGTTTGGAGAATACCAGCGCAAAAGTGAAAACGTGACTCAGCCAAAGAAAATTGCTTGGCCTTTGTTGTCACAAGACTTAAATCAAGATTTGTTTGAGTATTACAAAAGATTAATCGCTCTCCGGAAAGAAAATCTGGCTCTTTGTAGCGACAACATTGAGTATTTTCACGAAAATCCAGAGGCGAAAGTTTTGGCGTACTACCGTTGGAACGAACCCGGTTCCCGTGTGGTTGTTGTAGCGAATTTCTCAGATAAGTCTCTGTCAGGGTATCGCATTCCTAACTTCCCATCCTCTGGGACGTGGCAGGATTGGATGAATAACTCCCGCATCGAAGCTGGAGAGGATGGCTCTCTAGTTGACTTGCCAGAGTACGAAGCGAAGGTGTTTGTCTGTCAGTAACCGAATCTATTGCTTGGAAGAATCTTTCAACTCAAGGAGGGACAATTGATAAATTGTCCCTCCTTGACGTATAGCGTCTCTACAACTCTTATGCCGTGATATCCTGATTTTTGCAAGCTACTTCCCCACGGTGTGCAAACTTTGGGGTTGGAGTTTTTTAGTCCACAATCTCACGTTGATAGCAGCATATCTGCAATGTTCTCATCCCAACCCCCTGAAGAGAATGGGTCTTCCGTCCAAACCGTCTCGTTGACGGATGAATCCGGGCGATCGCTTAGTTGTTACATTGAGCATTCAATAGAAGTAGATGGTGAAGAATACGTCATCCTCCTGCCGGTAGATTCACCTGTAGAAATTGTGGCGTGGGACGAGGAGAAGGAGGAGGAAGAAGCCACCTTAGTCGAAGACGACGCCGAAATTGACGAAGTTTTTCCTACGGCTCAAGCAGTCCTGGCAGAGCGGAATCTCGCCTTAAAGCGAACCGCATTTGCTCTGACTGTTGCCGGTGAACTGCCTGCGGTTGAAGAGGAAGAAATCCTCACCTTGGAAATCGAAGATGACGATACTCAGCTCGAACCAGAGGAATTTCAGTTTCTAGCCAGCTTTTATCACAAAGAACAAGAATACACAATATACACGCCTCTAGATCCGCTGCTACTGTTTGCGCGGATTAATAGTGCGGGTGAACCAGTGCTACTTTCCCCTGAGGAATTTAAAAAAGTGCAACCGCTGCTGGAAGATCAGCTATTTGATGAAATGGAATAGGTAAAGAATTAAAAATTAGAAATTGAAAATTAAATATGAAGAATTTTCTTTTTTTAATTTTTAATTTTGCCTTCTTAATTCCATGACAGCGGTTGTTACCCGCAATCAAGATGAAAGCAATCCAACGCATCTCCAAATGGACGTTTTATCTCGCCTTAATCCCAGCAACGCTTGGACTCTGTGCATGGCAGGGTTGGGCGTGGTGGAGCTGGGCGAGTGCGCCCCCCGTTGCCGAAACTCAACCGTCAGCGAATGCTGGAAAAGATACATCAGTGCTAATCCGGATTCCTCAAGGAACCTCGGCGCAGCAGATAGGGCGCGATCTAGAAGCAGCAGGGTTGATTCGCTCCGCTGATGCTTGGAAGCTATGGACGTTTTGGTTGGACTTGCAAAAGCGACCGGGTGGGTTTAAAGCTGGGACTTACCAGTTGTCACCCACCCAGCCGCTGCCAGCGATCGCTGATAAAATTTGGACGGGCGATGTAGTGCAGCTTTCCTTCACAATCCCTGAAGGATGGTCGCTTCAGCAAATGGCGGCTTACTTTGAATCTCAGGGATTTTTCAAAAGCGAAGAATTTCTCACTGCCGCAACTCAGATTCCCAAAGACCAGTATCCTTGGCTACCTGCGGATTTGCCTTATTTAGAAGGTTTTTTGTACCCGGATACCTACAAGCTAAATAGCGATCGCATCACCCCCCAAGCCATCATCAAACAAATGCTAGATCGCTTTGAACAGGTGGCACTCCCCATCTATCAACAAGCGCCAAACAAAACCCAGATACCTCTTCTTCAATGGGTGACATTGGCTAGTATTGTCGAAAAAGAGGCAGTGATTCCGGTCGAACGCCCTCAGATTGCTGGTGTGTTTACACAACGCCTTCAGAAAGGGATGAGACTGGAATCCGATCCAACAGTTGAGTATGGACTCGGCATTCGGCAAACAGCGGATCAGCCCTTAACTTTGGCTCAGGTGAGGACAGCCTCCCCCTACAATACTTATCTCAACGCAGGATTGCCCCCAACTCCCATCGCCAGCCCTGGCTTAGGAAGTCTCAAAGCCACTCTCAATCCTGAAAAAACAGACTACCTCTTTTTTGTGGCTCGCTACGATGGCACCCATGTGTTTAGTCGGACGCTACAAGAACACCAAGCCGCTACAAACGCGATTCGCCAACAACGGCAACAAAGCCGCTAACAACAGTACCACGGTTGGTCTAGTCGCCAAGCTGCCAATAAGTCTAATTAAGATCGGGGAAGTTGGACTTGCAACTACTAGCAATCCCATTGATAACTTTGCCGGGTTGAAAAAGCTCTTACCTGGGAGTTCTCCTAACAACTCACACTTACAATTAAAAACTGCTTATGTCCTGGGTAACACGGTTACAGCCTGACTTAATTCTGGGCAGACCTATTGTGAGTCTGACCCCCGATCTTCTCCAGCAATATCATCTCAAAGGTTTAGTCTTGGATGTCGATGACACGCTGGTACCCCTAAAAGCAGCCGAGGCGTCTGAAGAACTCGTGGAATGGGTGAAGGAAATTAGACAGGTGGCGACGCTATGGCTGGTGAGTAATAACTTGAGCGAAAACCGAATTAGTGGCATCGCTCGCTCGTTAAATTTGCCTTACATTACCAGCGCTGCTAAGCCATCGCGGCGCAAGCTGCGGCAGGCTGTCACCGCGATGAACCTTCCTATTGAACAAGTGGGGATGGTGGGCGATCGCTTATTTACAGACGTTTTAGCAGGCAACCGACTCGGTATGTTTACCATTCTCGTCGAGCCGATGCTTGACCCAGCGCTTGCCGTGCGCTCTTATCCAGTCCGTACCTTTGAGGTCTGGATGTCCCAAGCCTTGGGCGTCTCGTTCACCGCAAAGCAACAAAACTTAAAAAATCCAGACAAATCCTGAAAAACCAAAATATAAAGAAATAATTATGAGATTCTCGATTGTCAAAAATCCCTGGCATTATACATATGGTTCAAATGGGGTCAGCCAATATAAAGACCCTAAACATTAATCCCCGTGAATACCTGTGTAAAGCGTCAGTTCCCAGATGGAGGAGCTGGCGTTTTACAATTTGGAATGGGAAATCGGCTGAAGCTAATCACTCATTGCCAATTCCCAGCCTCCAGACGCGATAAATCGCATCTGATTTATCGCGTCTCGACAAGCTGCTTTTCCTCCCCTCTACTCCCCTGCGCCCCCTCTCTTCTGTGAGTCAAACCCTTGTCATCAAAATTGGTACTTCCAGCCTGACATCGCCTGAAACAGGTCATCTGGCTCTTTCCACCATCGCTGCCTTAGTAGAAACCCTCACAGATTTACGGCGGCAAGGTTATAAAGTGGTGCTAGTTTCTTCGGGTGCTGTCGGAGTGGGTTGCGCCCGCTTGGGACTCGTGCAACGTCCGCGCACCCTAGCACTCAAACAAGCAGTGGCAGCAGTCGGTCAGGGACGCCTGATGCGCGTATACGATGACTTTTTTACAACCTTAGAACAACCCATTGCCCAGGTTCTCCTGACTCGCAGTAGCTTCAAAGAACGCTCAGCTTATATCAACGCCTCCAACACCTTTCGGGAACTGTTGCGGTTGGGCGTCATCCCCGTGGTGAATGAAAATGACACCGTAGCCGTAGAGGAACTGAAATTTGGGGATAATGATACGCTTTCAGCCCTAGTCGCCAGCTTGATAGAGGCAGATTGGCTATTTTTAATGACCGATGTAGACCGACTGTACTCCGCCGATCCGCGTCAAGTTCCGGATGCTCAGCCAATCGCTCTAGTAAACCACATTGATGAGCTGGAAGAATTACAAGTGCAAACAGGCGATCGCGGCTCTCAATGGGGCACAGGTGGCATGGTTACAAAAATTACTGCCGCCCGCATCGCTACCAGCGCCGGAGTTCGGACAGTCATCACCGAAGGGCGATTTCCCCGCAACATCCAAAAAATCTTGCAAGGAGAACCCCTCGGCACTCAGTTTGAACCCCGCGACACGATGGGCAATGCCCGTAAGCGCTGGATTGCCCACGGGTTGATTCCCGCTGGGAAGCTATATCTGGATAAGGGAGCGATCGCGGCAATTAGTCAGGCAGGAAAATCCCTCTTAGCTGCTGGGATTACCCTAGTCGAGGGAGACTTCCAGGCGTCAGACGCTGTGCAGTTATGCGACCCCCAAGGACGGGAAATAGCTAGAGGGCTGGTGAACTACAGCAGCGACGAGCTACAGCAAATTAGTGGACGCCGTTCCGAAGAAATTCCTGCCATTTTAGGCTACGCCGGTGCAGAAACCGTCGTCCATCGAGATAATCTTGTCATTAGTTAGTCAGCAGTCAGTTGTTTTTTCTGCCAATAACTAATAACAAATGACTAATTACGACTAATTGCTTCAGGCGGAGCAATATCAGGCCCAACCGCCACTCCTTTCTGACCCGCCTTTAAACCGGGTTTCGCAGCAGGTTTCACAGGACGATGCGACTCAGAAGCAGATGAGTTGTTAGGAACATCCGGTGGAGAATCAGCAGACGCTGATGATTGTGAATGGTTTGACATCAACGCGAGTCCCCCCACTGCCCCTGCCACTAGCGCAGCATAGCCCACGTATAAATGAACTGTATTGAGCTGAAATCCAAATCCTGGCACTGATTTCGGTCGGTACCAAGAAGGCAGTACAGATTTTGCAGGATCGGGCGCGGGTAAGGAAGCAGCCATTGCAGCACCATCTAACCCCAAGGCGACCCCCATCCGGCGAATAAAACCTCGGACATAGATATCCTCAGGCAAATGCTCGAAGCAACCGACTTCCAAAGCCTGAATGTGATGAAGCGGCACGAGTGTTTGATTGTGAAGTTGCCGCAGAGTCATTGACTGTGCATGACGTGCTTGCCCTAATTGCTGACCAATTTGACGCAGGCACTCTTGCCGTTGCTCATCTGCGATTTGCGCTGCCAGTTCCGCCTTAGAGAGCTTTTTGAGTGGTTTGGGAAAAACCGGATCTGGGCTGGTTGGCAGAGGCAGTGGCGTAATGTCTACTAAATCGGCAGGTGAGGCATTCATACTGCGTCCTTGGTCATTCGTTAAAGTTAAGTCATTCGTCGTTGATTCTGGGTGATTAACGGATGACTGTTCGCTATGGACTGATGACTCTTGAGGCTGAGTGCTGGCTTGCGGCTCTTGTTGATTGTTACCAATTTCTGGAGATGTGACTGGGACAACCTTATAAGTTTTCGCAAACTGCTGGAACGCTAGCCGGATGGCTTCTCTCCCTACTGCCTTAACCATAATCTGGGCACTCCCAGCAGCTTCTCCCAAGATTGTCTGTAACCCAGCCAAGGCACGATTGTAGACTTCGCTGCTATGGAGTTCAGATTCTATCCGGCTAAGGATAGACCGTAATACTTCCTGAGAAATTTCAATGGTTGGGCTTTCGGTAATACCGCTACCATATGCCGATTGTAATGCCATGACTTTTCTTGTCGAGCGTGCTTGAGGAAAACCAAACTTATGCGATCGCTCGCGAGCGTGCATTCCTGAGAGCCTAAAACGGCTCCCCACGACGGTTACAGGGGCTTTTCACCCATAACTGACGGTGAATTCGCAGGCTGTTTGAGCTATCTGAGTAAAGTATTCGGCAAGCGGGAACTAGATTCCGGATCGAGCAAAAGTCAATTTTCTCTGTTCAGCGGCGTCACTTAGAACCTGAAGTGCGTTTAAACTTAATAAATTAAAATAACAATTTTCGCCTTATTTAGAATCCAGGGGTCAGACTGAGGATAGATTCTGGCTCCTGGATTCTGTAGAGACCTTGTGGTGGTCAGTCTCAACTTGGCTCCTGACAACTGAATGCAATTTGGCGGTTTAGTGCTGACGGCGGTTTCCTGGCTGGTAATCTTTAACCCAGCAGCGTTCCAAAAGGTGAATTCTGTAACAATACGAGAAGCGGCGGGGATTGAGCACTAATTTAGTTTTGGAACTAAACAGGGGCTGATTGAGAAACTGCCACAGAGGGAACCGAATCTTGCCGTTTTGGGGAGCCATAGTTTGAAAATTCCAGATAGCAGTAGTACAAAACAGGGGCACCGTGCATCTATCTATGGTGACATCTGCTTGGTTAATATTACCTTGCCAAAGATTACTACAAATTTGCTTGGGTTAGATTACGGAATCTCTAGAAAGTGTTTTTGCAAACTCTGTACTTCCACGGATGCGCTGTTGAACTGCCCAGTTAGGGTACTCTGCTACTAGAGCGTAAGCGCTATGTAAGTGCTCTTCTAGAGAGCGTATCAAGATATTTCAAGGAGCAGCTCAACAATTGAATTTTAGGTACTTATACTTAATAGATGTAGCGAGATTTTCTACTACTACCAAAGATAGAAAAAATTTATAGGCGAGCAGACTTAAATAAATTTACAAATCTTAAAATATCAGGGGCACCAAGGCTAGTAAATTGCGTAAGTTTTAATCTGCAAAGATCGACTACAACCTCAATTAAGTTCACAAGATACAGCAATCCTACTCAAGTTGTGATGATTCAGGGCTTGAGATACCCAACTTCTTAGAAGTTGGGTATCTTGCCTTCGGGAATCATTTAGAACTGCTGTAGCAATCTTATTCGACTTGTGAAATAAAAAAACTGCGTAAGCGATGCTGACGTACACAATCTCCGCTTTAGGCGCAAAGAAGGCCAAGGAAAGCTCAGAAGCAGTCTATTAGTTTTACAAAATATTGAATCTAAGATTGCAAGAGCAATTCATCTCATTCAAAAAATGTTAGATGCTTCTCTTAGGTTAAGAATAATTTAATCTTTTGAAGAGTTTATTAATTAAATTCTATATCTATCCATTGAAATATATACATACCTGTCTGAAGGGAGATAAAAAATCAAAACTTGTTGCTTTCATTAGCAAATATAGAAAGATAATTGGTAATTATTTGTAAAAAAAACTTATTTTTATCTCTACTTAATAATTAACTGACAAAAACTGAGCAAATGCTCCATAATTGTGCATCCTCTTTAGGGCTTATGTATTGAATTTATTGAAGTCAGTCGCTAGCCAGATGGAGCCAGCGTAGAGACTTTTAGCATAGATACATAAGAAATACACAAGAAATTTGGAGGAAAAGAAAAGCATGGTTTTATACAAGCTTGAAGATTTCGACACAGACTATCAAGACACTTTTGGCGGTGAAGACGTTAAGGGATTTGACGTCTATTCAGATATCAGCGATGACAAGGTTGGTAACGTCAAAAATATCTTAGTTGATGAATCGGGGCGTTTCCGCTATTTAGTTGTTGATACAGGCTTCTGGGTTTTCGGTAAGCAAGTATTGCTACCAGTGGGTCGTTCTCGGATCGACTATGATAATCGGCACGTCTACGCTGTTGGGCTTACCAAAGAGCAAGTAGAAAATTTACCGGAATTTGGCGACGAGCTCAAGGTTGATTACGATTACGAAGAGCAGGTGAGAGGAGTTTATCGCAACTCGGCGGTAGAGCCATCTGTGGAAACATCGGCACCGATAAACACAGCAACACCTTTAGATGCATCTGCACCTTTGGGCGCACCTGTTGTGGAACCTAGTTACGCCGCTCCGATGGCAGGTGCTGTACCTGTTGAGGATAATTATGAAGCTTACGATCGCGATCGCTACAATTATCAGCAAGAGCCATCTTTGTACGATATGAACGATCGGGATCATCAAACCCTCAAGTTGTACGAAGAACGGTTGATTGCTAATAAAACCCGCCAGAAAACAGGCGAGGTAGCGGTTGGTAAACACGTTGAAACTGAGACAGCGCGAGTTTCAGTCCCCATTGAAAGGGAGCGAGTGATCGTTGAGCGCGTGACTCCAGCAGATGCGGGAAGAGCTGTTACTCCGGGCGAAGCTGCCTTCCAGGAAGGGGAAGCTGCACGGGTGGAAATCTACGAAGAAACTCCTAACATTCAAAAGGAAGCTTTTGTACGTGAGGAAGTCAGAATCAGAAAAGAAGTAGATCGTGAAACGGTTAATGCTGAAGAACAGCTTCGTCGAGAAGAACTGGATGTGAATAGTAACGATCTGCCCATTCGGGATCAAAACATCCGCACCGATCGCGATCGCATCTAATCGCGTAGAGGCTACACCCTTTTGAATCTGAAATAATGGGTGAAATGCTTCAAGTGTAAATATTAAGGGGTAGGTTACAAAACCTACCCCTTAATATTTGAGAGCAGCTAATCGATTCAGGTAATGGGTGATTCGTCGGACAATTCCCCATTACCCGTGACATTTATGACAGTTGGTTCAACCAGGGACTGACATCTACAGCTAGCTTTTGACCGAGTAATAGCAACTGACGTAGCTGAGACGAATTGCCGTTAGTTTCTGACTCCAGCAGAGGCACAATTTGGCTGTGGAGACAGCTAAAGTAGAGTTCTTGAGGGCGATGCAAAGATAAGCCGAGGTGTAGCTGATTGCCTACAGAAATCATCCGCTCTAAGCGTTGGATATCTGCTTCTAGAGTGGCTGGGTTAGAGTCGTGCAGAAGCTTCCAGAGCGATCGCAAGATCAACTGCTCTAAAGTTTGCTTGGCATCGGGGATATTCAACTGACAGCGCAGTTGATTCGCTTCTTTCGCGATCGCTTCCAGTTCTGCCAGCTGATTTAAACCTTGCTGGGGTTCGCCGTTTTCTTGCTCCAGTGCCCGTAGAGACATCCGGGCGCGGTTAGAAATTGCCACTTCTGCGGCTACTTGCAACTCTTGCGGAACGGGCAGCTCATCGCGCTGGAACGCCATCAAGATGCCGTAGTTATCCCGGTAAACCTGCGTATAAAGCTGGTCTAGGCGGGTTAAAGTTTTCTGACTGAGCAGCCGCATAATCCGGTGCCGTTCTTCAGCAAATAATTTCTGCAAATTGAATGAATTACCCCCAAATAGTTGGGACATCGCCAGGATCGCGTGAGCAGCACTCGCCTGTTGCAGCGCCGCAAACAGCTTTTCCTTCATCTGGCTATAAGTCCGGCGACCGCCAAATGGTTGAATGCAGCAATGGAAATCCCAGCCGCCCAAATGAAGAACGGCAAAGACTAAATGAGTACTTTCCCAGGTAATTTCTGAAGTTAGTCGCAGTTGGCCCACCGCTAGAGTCAGCGATCCCATGCGTTGCATCTGGTAATCCAACTGATGGGCATCGTAACAGTAGACCCGCTGTTGCTGGGGATAGGTGGTGAATAGGGAACTGATAGCATAGTGTGCTGCCACTTGCTCTATACCAATCTGGGCACTGACTACCAGCTGCCGATACACCTCAGCTCCGTGCTTGAATAAATCAACATTACTGGGAGCTTGGGAGAGGCGTTTGATAAATCCTTTTTCCAACTGCACACCAGAGACATCACCGGCAAGTTCTAAGGCTCTAGCAGCGTAGCGGAGAATCTGCGTTCCTTCGGGTCTTGAGAGTTCTTCAAAAAACCAGCCGCAACTGGTGTACATCAGCAGACTATGGCGCTGCATCTCCAATAGGCGCAGGGCATCTACTTGTTCTGATGGTGTTAGTTTGCGGGTGCGATGGCGGGCGAGGAAGCGCTCTACATTGGCAGGAGAGCGATCGCGAATTACGTGGATATATTCATCCCGTGTAGCCCAGGGATCGCGGAAGAACTGGCGACCCGTTTCTTCATAAACTTTGCTTAACTGATCCCGCAACCAATCTAGGGCATTCCGCAGGGGACGCCGCCATTTCTGATGCCAAACGCCACCTTCGCCACCGCAACCGCAATCATCCTGCCATCGATTCACTCCGTGAGCGCAACTCCAAGCCGTGACTGGCTTCAGTTCCACTTCCCAGGCGGGAGGATTCAGACTCAGATAATGGGCATAGTTGGTGACAGTCCAGCCGCGCCGGGGAAACTCGTCTACAAAGGCGAAGGCTAAGGTTTTCTCTGTACCGCTTTTGTGGTGTCCAAAGGTTTCGCCATCTGTGCCAACAGAGATGAGCTGCGAAGTCCGGCGATCCCCGCGCACTGCTGAACCGATGCGCCCAGCTAGCGTACCCGCCCAGCCCAGTACATCGTTAAATCCCATGTCCCGCGAGATGGGGCCATCGTAGAAAAAGATATCGATGTAAGGGGTATCGGAGGTTTGGTTGGTGGGGAATGAATACTCAGCACTGAGGGGTGAATCTTGCGTGCTGAGTGTGGGTTTCAGATAACAGCGATAGGGACGGGTGGGATCGATCTGAGAACCGCCCACTTCCAACCACTGGGTCACGGGCTGCTCGTCTGTGGGGATCGGGCGGCAACGTTCAGCTTGAGAAGGTGCTAAAACAATGAATTTAATTCCTTCTGCAACTAATGCTTCTAAAGTTGCATAGTCTACGGCAGTCTCAGCCAGCCACATTCCTTCGGGATCTCGCCCAAATCGGGAGCGGAAGTCTTCTTTACCCCAGCGGATTTGGGTGTACTTATCCCGCTCGTTGGCAAGCGGCATGATGATGTGATTGTAGACTTGCGCGATCGCATTGCCGTGTCCGTTCAGGCGATCGCTACTTTTGCGATCCGCTTCCAGAATTCGCTGATATACCTCCACGTCGTAGCGTTCCAGCCACGACATCAATGTGGGACCAATATTAAAGCTGAAATACTCATAGTTATTCACGATCCCCACGACTTCGCCCCGGTCATTTAGCACTCTGGCAAAGGCATTCGGGCGATAGCATTCATGGTGAATCCGCTCATTCCAATCATGGAACGGAGACGCACTCGGCTGCCGTTCAATCGCATCTAGATAAGGGTTTTCGCGGGGCGGTTGGTAAAAATGACCGTGAACCGTAACATAAACGCCGGTAGCCGTTTGCAGGGGATCGGTTGCTACACTGGTGTTTGCTGTTCCCTCAGCAGAATACTGTGAAGCTGGTCTTTCAGCAGCAGAAGTCATAGGATCGCATCCAAAATTAGTAAAAAATTAGGGTCAATAACTTATCCCGATAGACTGAGCATCCCCGCGTTTACTTGAACGCCAGGGAAACAGCAAGTTAAATCAGTCCATCTGGAGAAGGCGAAGACTCACCACCCAAACATGGTAAAGACTCTTGGGGGCGAAGCCTTCTCTCCTTAAATGGGGGGATCAAAGCAATCGGTTTAACATCCAATTATTTTGCCCGTACCGATGAGCAACTGCCTGTGCCCCATGCCGGTAACGGTCAATGAACAAAATTGAAAAGCCAGGATAGTTACTTGTTACTTACATGATTCAAGCGTAATGCTGCCATGCTTGGAACACTAACTTCATGCAAATGAATAGTAAATTAACTTTGCTTAAGGAATCCTGCATCTAAAGAAATATTCTGTTACATACTCAAAGACTGAAAGAAGCCAGAACACTCAACAAGCGGCTATCCTAGACACGAGCTAAATACGAATAATTTGGATGCTGTCTCTAAACACGCTTTTTTCCATTCTTTTGTTGTTTATCCCTATTTCCATTACGGCCCACTTTCTGGAATGGGGATCGTCAGTCGTCTTCATCACCGCTTGTCTGGGGATTATTCCCCTTGCCGCTTGGATGGGCACCGCCACAGAGGAAATCGCGGTTGTTCTTGGCCCCTCCTTGGGAGGACTGCTGAATGCTACTTTTGGCAACGCCACCGAACTCATTATCTCCCTCGTTGCCCTCAACGCGGGGCTGGTGGATGTCGTCAAAGCGAGTATCACCGGCTCTATTATCAGCAACTTACTCCTGGTCATGGGCTTTTCCATGCTATTGGGGGGCTTGCGCTTCAAAGAGCAGGAATTTCAGCCAATGGTGGCAGGGGTAAATGCCTCGGCAATGAACCTAGCAGTGATTGCAATGCTGTTACCAACCGCGATGGACTATACCTCCACCGGGATTGATGAAGCCATCGTCCAGCAACTTTCGGTCGCCGTTGCCGTAGTATTAATCGGAGTCTATGGGTTGACGCTGCTATTTTCGATGAAGACCCACAGCTATCTCTACGATGCGGGTGTGGCAGAACAGGAGATACTCACTGAGTTAGCTGAGTCAAATCTCGCTCCAGAAGATCCGGAACATAAAGTTAACCTGCCCCTATGGATTGGAGTGCTATTAGGCGCAACGCTACTGGTTGCGGCGGAGTCGGAACTATTGGTTTCCTCCTTGGAAGAAGCCACCTCCCAACTGGGTCTGACGGCGCTGTTTACAGGGGTGATCCTGGTTCCGATTATTGGCAATGCTGCCGAACACGCTACCGCTGTCACCGTAGCGATGAAAAATAAGATGGATCTTTCTATCTCAGTGGCGGTGGGTTCTAGCTTGCAGATTGCCTTATTTGTGGCTCCGGTTCTCGTTCTGACAGGTTGGGCGTTGCACAAACCGATGGATTTGGACTTCAACCCGTTTGAATTGGTGGCAGTGGCGGTGTCGGTACTCATTGCCAATTCGATTAGTTCTGATGGCAAGTCGAACTGGTTAGAAGGTACGCTGCTATTGGCTGCTTATGCAATTTTGGCGTTGGCTTTTTACTTCCACCCAGTCATGGGGGGGATTGGGTAGAAAGACAAAAGGTAAAAGTTCTTTCTTCGAGCTTTTGTGTTTTGTGATGCCTCCTCCGGCGTCTATCGATTGTTAGAAAAGGCGATCGCTAACCTGAATGGGTGATTCTTTTTTACCTGGCAGGGTGAGGGGGAATTGTGGCAAGGCAGATTACCTTGGAACTGTAGAAAAGTTTTGATTCGCTTCCAGGTCATCCCTAGAAGTGAATCAAAACCGCGATCGCCCTTTCTCACTAAACGCGATCGCTATTTATATACAGAAGCTCTATACGGAAAATTCCTCAATCAAAAAACCGCTTTCTTTAAGAAGGCGGTTTTCTGATATTTGTGGCACAAACCTTAGGGGTAGTTGCAATCGCCTTTATTGTAGACTCAGAAATTTCTCTAAGGCGGCAACCATGACTGGAGGCCAACGGCGAACATTTTTTACCCAGTTAATATCTTTATAGCGGCGATCCATTCCGACAACGGCAACCCAGTTACTTTCGGCTTCACCCCGATTTCCCTGTTCCCAGAGAGCAGCGGTAAGGGCAGCTCGCATATCAGGAAACTGGGGATATTTACGAACAATATTCTTCATAGTGCGAATCGCTTCTTTTTGCTCGCCCATTTGATACAGCGCGATCGCATAATTGGCTCTGGCAAACGCAAAATTAGGAGCGAGATCGGCGGCTTTTTTGTAGTCAGCGATCGCTTCCTCCCACTCGCCCAATCCCGCTTTGGCATTCCCCCGGTTGTTGTAAGCCATTGCATCCTTGGGATCGATTTCCAGCACCCGATTGTAATCGGCGATCGCTTCCAAATATTTCCCCTGTCCTTCTAATGCTGTGCCGCGATTCAGGTAGGGATCGGTGGCGTCTGGAGCAAGTTCAATAGATTTATTAAAGTCAGCGATCGCCTCTGACAATTTATTCTGGCTTACCTTGGAATTTCCCCGATTGCTCCAAATAGCCGGATTACTGGGAAATCGCTCAATTAGCTGTGTCCAAAGCCCTTCAGCCGTAACAAAATCACCGGCATTTGTCGCGGTAAACGCTTTAGCCGCTAGTTCGTCTCCTTCCTGCAACTCAGTTTCCGTGTAAGTGGAAGGTGGTTCTTGGGCGATCGCTGGCGGCGCATTCACGAACCCAGTTGAAACAGTAATAAACAGAATGCTCAGTAAAGTCAGAATCCAACGAATCATATTATCTTGGCTTTTAGATTTTGGTAGCATAGGCGCTGCCCAGCAGAAAGCTAATTCCTGGGCAATGCCCATCCTACTACTGCTGTATTCGTCATTTGTCTTTAGCTTATTATCCTTAGAATAATGACGAGTCATATCCTAAGTGCTTTCGGGCTGCGGGAGTGGCAATGCGACCGCGAGGCGTTCGGTGCAAATAGCCAATCTGCAATAAATACGGCTCATAGACATCTTCAATCGTTTGGGCATCTTCCCCTGTGGCGGCGGCGATCGCTTCCAAGCCTACAGGCCCCCCATTAAATTGTTCTATCATCACGGTCAGCATTAACCGATCTGCCCAATCTAAACCCATTGGATCTACACCGAAGACTTCCAAAGCTTCCACTGCAACAGGTTTAGTAATTTCCCCAACTTTTTTTACCTGAGCAAAATCTCGCACCCGTTTTAAAAGGCGATTGGCAATTCGGGGAGTTCCACGGGAACGACGGGCAATTTCTTCAGCACCATCCGGCGTAACCGGGGCTTGGATCACCTCAGCAGTCCGCTGCACAATCAAAATCAGTTCATCCAACTCATAAAAGCGTAACCGTTGAATTAAACCAAAGCGATCGCGCAACGGTGACGACAGCGAACCTACCCGCGTCGTTGCGCCTACTAGCGTAAACGGCGGTAGCGGCAAGCTGCGAGTTTTCGCACTTTGACCCTTGCCAATCGTAATATCTAACCGAAAGTCCTCCATTGCCGGATAAAGCAATTCCTCGGTCATCCGACTCAAGCGGTGGATTTCGTCAATAAATATAATATCTCCCGGCTTCAGGCTCATCAGTATCCCTACAATATCGCGGGGACGCTCCAAAGCGGGTGCAGATGTGATTTTACAAGTGGTTCCCATCTCCGTCGCTAAAATCAGCGACATCGTGGTTTTTCCCAAACCCGGCGGGCCATACAGCAGCAAGTGATCCATCGACTCGTCTCTGCCTTTTGCCGCTTGAATCGCAATTTCTAGAACGCCCTTGAGGTCTTTTTGCCCGATATAGTCAGCCAGCCGCTGGGGTCGCAGACCTTCTTCCTGCTTCTCGGTTTCGTCCATTGCGACAGTTGGCTGTAATAACTCTTCAACCGTTTCCTCTGGCTGAGATTTGCGGCGTCCCCCTGGCTTTCGGCGTTCCTGGGGTTTCCCGTTGGGTTCTTGAGGCTGTTGTTTAGAAGAAATTATCGCCATGATTAAAAATTTATTTTAAAAACAATACCAAGACATGAAGACACAGAAGGTCTAGAGTGTATAGGCTTTCATTATCATTACATCGGGGAACCAGAGGATTGTCATGCTTGCAAAAAGAATACTGCCTTGCTTAGATGTGAAAGCGGGGCGAGTTGTCAAAGGGGTTAACTTTGTCAATCTCCAGGATGCTGGCGATCCGGTGGAACTGGCACAAGCTTATAATCAGGCGGGTGCAGATGAGTTGGTGTTTCTGGATATTACTGCCACTCACGAAGACCGGGGCATCATTCTGGATGTGGTATATCGCACCGCTGAGCAGGTATTTATCCCCCTTACCGTGGGCGGGGGAATTCAATCCTTAGAAAATATTAAACAATTGTTAAGGGCTGGCGCAGACAAAGTCAGCATTAACTCGGCGGCGGTACGCGATCCAGAGTTGATCGATCGGGCGAGCGATCGCTTTGGCAACCAGTGCATTGTGGTAGCAATTGATGCACGAAAACGGCAAGACCCCACCAACCCCGGTTGGGATGTTTACGTGCGTGGTGGGCGGGAAAACACAGGCATTGATGCGATCAATTGGGCGCAAGAAGTCGAGCAACGCGGCGCGGGCGAACTGCTCGTCACCAGTATGGACGCCGATGGAACTAAAGCAGGCTATGATTTAGAGCTTACCCGTACCATAGCGGAGCAAGTACAAATTCCAGTGATTGCCTCCGGTGGTGCTGGTAACACGAGTCACATTTATGACGCCTTAACGGAAGGCAAAGCAGAAGCTGCCCTGCTGGCTTCCCTTCTGCATTACGGAGAACTCACTGTATCAGAAATCAAAAACTATCTCGCAGAGCATCAGGTGCCGGTGCGGCTTTTGTAAAGGCGAAACTTCTTCCTTCTGGAAGAAGCGGCTTTGGCTTTGTAGCATCAATCTGTTCGGTTGTATATATTAGAATAAAGGAAGTGTTACAAAACGTAAATTATGTTAGTTGGTATTTTAATTTTTGATGTGGCTCTGGTGGCGTGGTCGCTGCACCTGATGCAGGAAGCCTTCGACCAACAGGAGTTCTCTTTAATGCTTGCTGGCACCCTGGTGGCGCTATCCGCAGCCGCCATGCTAGTTGTATATTTCCTGATGAACAGCTACATGGGTTATATCAGCCATCTTGCTCAACACCCCTGTTCGTTTTATTAATTTATCGTTGCGGAAATTTTACTTGACGACTTGCGAATTTTTAAGGCATAATCATAAAGCACCGTAAGGGGTTATAGCTCAGTTGGTAGAGCACCTCAATGGCATTGAGGGGGTCAGCGGTTCGAATCCGCTTAGCTCCATAAGAATAAACCTCACCCCCAATCCCTCTCCTGTGACTTTACCCATAAGTTTGCTGGAATGGCAAACTTATGGGTAAAGTCATAAGAAGTCGTGAGCCTCAAAGCGGATCGCGAACATAGTCAGCGGCTTCTTGACCAAGCAGAACAAACACTTGCTCGCACCAGGCAAGAACTAATGGATTATGGCAAGCTGGCGATCGACCGCAAAAATGACGAGCATACACTAGCGGCGATTGCTAAAGTCCAAGATACCCTCAAAGTCTTCAAGCAAAAGCTGAAACTCCGTAAGCTGAACCAGCTTGAAACTCTGGTGACGGAGTGCTTTCTCTACTTGCTGCACAAGTCGAATTTGGTGCATCGTGTCCAAATCGACACCGAAACCTTCAGCCTTTCCCTGTTTGATTACGAAGGGCAGCCCGTACCTAAACATCGGCTGTCCCCTGGTGAAAAGCAGCTACTGGCGATTTCCCTATTGTGGGGATTAGCTCGTGCCTCTGGTCGGCAGTTACCTGTGGCAATAGACACTCCACTGGGTCGGCTCGATTCCTCCCATCGTGCCAATCTGGTCGATCGCTACTTTCCGCAAGCAAGCCACCAAGTGCTTTTGCTCTCGACCGATACTGAGATTGGCAAGACGGAGGTGAAGCGGTTGCGGGAGAATGGGGCGATCGCTCGTGAATACTTTCTTAAGTACGATCGCACTAAGCACCAAACTCAAACGAAGTTCGGTTACTTCAGGTAAAGGCTATGGAACCTCCTGTTGATCGAGTTCGTATTTCTCAGGCTGCCAAGGATCAACTGATCAAACTTAAGCGGTCTACTAAAATTGACCAGTGAAACGTTCTCTGCCGTTGGGCGCTTTGCCGTTCTTTAGCAGAACCGACCCCACCATCTCCTATCCCGATTCCTGTGGATAGCAATGTTGAAATGAATTGGCAGGTATTTGGCGGTAATATGTCTGACGTACTTTTAACAGCACTCAAACAACGTTGTCACAATGATGGTTTACCTATTAACCAAGAGGTTCTTGCAACTCAGTTCCGTTTACATTTACATCAAGAAATTGGTTATCTAGCAGGGGATTCCAACATTAAAAGCGTAGAGAAATTAGTATCCTTAAAAGAGAATACGTCTAGCAAATGAGGTAATTGCTTTTAATCGTTCATGGCTGGCAGCTGTAGCTTTGCGTGCCATACTTCCCTTAATCTCTCATTACGTATTATCTGCTCTAGATCCTCTTTAATCATCTTCCTAACATTGGCATTATCTTGAATTCTGATTGACCACTCAGCTTGCCAAAACTCTTCTGGAACTTGTCCAATAGCTTTCTCAACGACTTGTGTTTCTACACTCTCAGAGGAAAAAATATCTACTAGTCCAAATTCCCAAGCCTTCTGCAATCGATCAATTACAAATTCGTTCAGCGCATTAATATTAACTTTCGTCATAAATTTGTTTTCTTTTCCCCATAAGCTTGAATAATTTTTGCTTATGGACATCCATATAGAACAGAAAAACTCAGTCATTGAGTCTTCATCTTCATCCAGGAACGGAAATACTGACCTAATGTACCTTAATGCTTGTTCTATAGCAGTGAGAGGAACTAATTTCTGACCAACTTTGTTATAAGGCCAATCTAGTAATCCTCTAAATGGACTAATTAGTAAATCGTTAATATCTCTTAACACTGGGGAGGTATCCCCATATCTTACTCCTGCTTTTAACAGTCTACTTTGAAGTGATTCCTCGTCTAAGTTTGCAATGATTGCTTTAACATTGTCTGTTGGTACTCGAACAGCTTTGTTATTAATTACAATGAACTGAAATGCTTGTTCTTCAAGAGAGGCATCTAATAAAGTTACAGCAAGCACAGGTAAATCCTCTCCCTGAAAATCAGATATTCCAAATATACGATGCTGTCCATCCACAATAAATGCAGGACGAAGATGCTCCGGTAAGTTCTGTTCAAATGAAAAACTTAATATTCCCCATGTCAATTGTCCATCGCAGTTATTGTAGGGATCAACTTCGGATAAGCAGTCAGAAACTTCTTTATTCAAAGATGTAAACCTGGCTCCACTCGGTCCAAATGCTAGAAGAACATTATTTGGGATAGTATTCTTAGAATCAGAATTGATGAAGCGAGTAATTGCTTTTACTCGTGACTCTCGGAAAGGACGTTGGGTGCCTTCAGAAAAATCTTGAACCCTTCTTACGCCTGCCCATTCCTTAATATCTTTCGCACGAGCATAGAAAACAAAAAAGGCTGTGGTGTCACTATCGGAACGTTGAATTACGCGACAGCCAAAATAATTTCTGCTTTCCATAGTTTTATAATCTCTTCTATTTTGATTATTCCCTAGCATGTTGACTACAATAAGTATCAACATTTAGGAAATGCCAGCTATCTTCAGTCTCTTGCCTGCAAAATTCTAATTCACCTTCATAGGCTGGTTCTTTGCCACATATTACACAACTGAAGCTATTTTTCATTAAAATCGCTATTCTATATTCCCACTCCAAACTATTGAAGAAATGCACACTGTTTTTGTCGCTGCTTAAGCAGATTTCCTCATAGTGGAAATCTGCCACGTCAATATAATTAGACTTGATCTCGCTGCAACGTTTGCAGGAAACTCTCAGATTAGTATTGTCACTCGCTCCACCTAATGATCTGGGCCAAACGTGCTCGATAATTGCTGAATTGTATAGATTTTCTTGCTCAAAATCCAAAGAGCATCCGCATATATAGCATCTTTGACCAGTATCTCTAGCTCGTCTTATTAAATTACGCTTTGTTGTAGCACTAGGCTCTTTAAATTTCTCTCTTAAACAATCTAGAAGTAAGATGAGCAACTTTTCAGTTTTGTTTCTTGGAATATGCGTGTATTCCTTCAAAAATCTTCTAACTTCCTCAATATACCTTCCACTAGGATACTCAGCAGGATTGAATTTATTACTTAGGTATTCAGTAGTAGTTAAAAGTCGCCTAATTAGATAATTGATACTGCTTTCATAAGCCAATTCAAAAAGACGCCCATCAGATGCTAAAGCATCATCCATCTTGAAGATGGAGCAGGTTTGATCTCGTTGACTAGGAGGATAAAGTTCCTTTAAAAAGATCTTCAGTGCTTGCCCTGGATTAATGTCATATTTGTTCTGACTTGACATACTTACTGTCCTAAATTTTCAGCACTAAGCCTCTATGCTTTCTTAATAACTACTACAAGAGCAGCAAAAGATGGTCAGTTAATAACTGAATATCTGCCATCTGGAAGTTTCTTAAAATACTTTTCGGAAGTTGTATTCTTCCGGTTTATCCCTTCACAGCGACGCTCAATTGCTCCACGCACAATTCCTTTAGGATCTTTAGCACTAAATTCATACAATTTCCGGTCAACAATTGCATGGGTGATGTCAGCCGCAGACATAGGTTTTTGAGCGGCTTTCAGCACCTCGATTACAGCTTGAGCAATTGTTCTATTTTCCATAATTTTACTTGTTTAACTAAGTGAACCATCTATCTCAGATATTACCAAATCCAAGGCATTGCTATAAATTGGAAGGCTTTCAACCTCAACGCCAAATTTTTTATCTATCATTAAATCAACAATCAATGAACTATCAACTAAAATGATAGGAACAGCACCCGGTTGAAAAGAGGCTTTTTCAGCTTCTGACGTGAAGTTAGATGTCGTAAAAAAGTATCCCTGCTCACATTTACCCTGAATATCACCTCTAAATTGAGCAATTTCCTTCCTTCCAACCGGAGTCTTTTTCCATCGTTTAGACTGAAAAGAAACCTTTAAATCAGCCAACCCAACTTTCAGCTTTCCAAAACCATCGATTCCTCCATCCCTACTTTTTCGAGTAACTTCAACATCATGAAAACCATATACTTCTAAAAGTCGCTTACTAAAGATTTCAAAGGTAGTTGGATCAAGTCTTTTCAGTTGCTCTAAAATTCTTGTTCTAAAATCAGCAATATACTTTTTATGAAGTAGTGTTAATTCTTCAAGAAAGCCACCACGAACCTCTTCCTCAACTGCTTTGTCGCTTTGCTCTAATGGAGCACCTTTCAACCAATAGGTTCCATTCTTCAATAGAATAAAGTATTTCTTGGAAGAGGCAGAAGAGAAATTTAATCCTTCACAATGGCGTCTAACCTGACTGCGAACAATATGAACCGGATCATCAGCTTTGAATTTGTAGAAATCGTGATCAGTGATAAGTTGATAAATTTCTGAAATTGACAGAGATCTATTGGCTATCTGCATTACTTTAGCAATTGTTTGAACAATAGTTCCCTCTTTCATACTTGTCATTTAGCTAGTATCAAAAGTCTGACCCAAAGAGTAGTGACTGAATGCTACCATCCGATAGAATCTCAGGCAGCCATTCATCTCCTCTTGGCTCTGTACTATCCCACTTTTCGGGGTAAGTATTTGCTGCAATCAATTCCTCAATGCGGGTATGCTCCTCCTGGTTGATTAGGCTGATCGTTGGACGATTTTGGGCGATCGCGGCTTGATTAACCTCATCCTGAATTGCCAAAACCTGCTCAAGCATCCAACGACGAGCATCCATATGAAGTGGTCCTAAACGATTCTGCTTGGCTGAGAGAGAGCCATCTTTTTTGACCTCTCCATGTTTACGGTGACGATACTGCGGCTTCTTAATTTCCCAATACAGGGGTCTTAGCTTTTGTAAAGGTGCCAAGTAAGTCCATTCTGGCTGAGCCACGACGCGATCGAGGGGACAGCCAATACAACCTGTTCTGGCATTAAGCGGCTCCTCCCCATCGCTGACATCCTGCCCGTAGACCCTGGCAATCTCAAAGGTGGGGAATCCAAGTTCTAAATCGGCGTGAAGCAGCCAGTCCCAAACATGGCAGACCCGCCAATGACCGATCGGTGCTAACGTATCTGCTACAGCCCCCGAAGACGAATGCTGGAACCAACCTTGACCACACTCTCCGCCGTCCTTCGTACAGCTAATCGCAATCCGCTGATCTCTGGCGGCACTCTCTCCAATCCGTACTCCTGTGATCATCAAAAACTTTTCGCCCCGCTCCTGCCGTAGGGCTTCTAGCTCCCGTTCCATGCTCATCACCTTCAGCTTGGGTGTACACCAGCGAAAGGTATTAGAGGGTGGCGGAACTCCTCGACCTAGAATGTAAACAAAATAGCGGTGATCTAGTTCCGGTAAGACTACACGGGTTTCAAACCCGCGTTTGCGAAGCTCCTCCGAAATCCCCAGTGCAGACGAATACAGGGGTGGTAGCTCTTGGCGAGTGTCGGCGTAAAGGACGGTTAAGCTCTCAGGTTTGGGAACTTGCTCCGTTTCGATCAGGTGGGCAATGAGGGTAACAGTAGCAGAGGAATCCTTCCCTCCAGAGAAGGCGATCGCCCAGTGTTTGTAGAAGCAGCCATAGTGACGCAACGATTCCACCGATAGCTCAATGCTCCTCGGCAGCGTCAATCGATCTTCTTCAAACAGACTTAGCGTTTTTGCCACAAATACCCACTACCAATAGCGTTGTTTGCTTACTTTAACAGTTAGTTTTCCCTACGCCATCTCTTTTAGATGTGAATCGTCTACCACTATATCTAGTGGAGTGCCATTCAAAACTAAAATTTTAGCTGTAAATTATGGTTTTAATGTGCTAATAGTATAGCCGTACTGCGATCGCCCAGGTCGCTTCTAACTGGCAATGTTGGCATCAAATAGGCTCAGGACATGAGCTAGATGGCGATGCCAGTTTAAGCCACCCGAATGCAGCGTCAGAATCAGAAGCGTCAGCGGGAGCTTGCTGGCGATATGGTCAACGCCTGGATTGCACCGCTCCATGTACTCCACCCACGCATCAAAAGCCCACTGCTGGATCTGGGCATCGTTCTCTTGTAGGTAAGTCGCCCAATCAGGGTGAAGGACGATCGCCTGCTGGTCATCCGTAAAGGTGTAGAGTGGCTTGCGGGTTTCGTCTGTGTAGCTGCGATTTCCAATCGCCAAGCTACAAAAATTAGAGGCACTGAGTGAAAGCGCGAACTGACAAGTCAGCGCTTCGCTATCGCATCCAATACATCCAAAGAGTGCGAACTGACAAGTCAGCGCTTCGCTATCGCATCCAATACATCCAAAGAGTGCGATCGCTACCTGCCGTTTTATACTGCTCAAGCAAGAAGCATCCCGTAGGATAAAAGATATCCACCTGCGACGGAATGACTATCTGTGGCTAAGTCAGAAGAATTGCATCCAGAGGCGGCGCTTGCCCGTACTCCCCTATATGAACTTGCCCTCGAACAAAAAGCCCGATTGACTGCCTTTTCCGGCTGGGAAATGCCCGTACAATACACCGGAATCGGACAAGAACACCTGGCAGTCCGCACCACAGCGGGAATGTTCGACATCTCCCACATGGGGAAATTTACCTTCAAAGGGAAACAGCTGATTTCGTACTTACAGCCTCTCGTTCCCTCAGATTTGAGCCGCCTGAAAGCTGGTGAATCTCAGTACACCGTCCTGCTGAATTCTCACGGCGGCATTTTGGACGACATTATCTTCTATTATCAGGGCGAAGATGCAGACGGCCAGCAGCGAGGAGCGATGATTGTCAACGCCGCCACTCGATCCAGAGACAAAGCATGGCTGTTTGCCCAACTGGAATCTTCTCAAATTGATTTCGAGGATCTTTCCCTAGCAAAAGTTTTGATTGCCGTTCAGGGACCACAAGCAATGTCATATCTTCAGGAATTTGTCAAGGAAGACCTGACGCCGATTAAGGCATTTGGACATTTGGAAGCAACCGTCTTGAATGAGCCAGCTTTCATCGCCCGGACTGGGTACACGGGAGAGGATGGATTTGAAGTCATGGTAGACCCAGAAGTGGGGGTAGACTTGTGGCGCAGTCTTTTCACTGCTGGTGTCGTACCCTGCGGACTTGGTGCCAGAGACACCCTGCGCCTGGAAGCAGCAATGGGCCTCTACGGGCAAGATATGGACGAAAGCACCACCCCTTTAGAAGCTGGATTGGGTTGGCTGGTTCATCTGGATACGAAAGGCGATTTTATCGGGCGTCCAGTCATAGAAAAACAGAAGGCAAATGGCGTAGAACGACGCTTGGTAGGACTGCAAATGCAGGGGCGTTTTATTGCGCGTCATGGCTACCCGGTGCTATCCAACGGTGAAGCCATCGGCGTCGTCACCAGCGGTACCTTAGCACCAACGGTAGGGCAACCCATCGCCCTGGCCTATGTTCCTCCGAATCTGGCTCAGATTGGTCAGGAATTGGAAGTAGAAATTCGGGGCAAAGCTTATCCAGCCGTTGTGGTTAAAAAACCTTTTTATCGCTCCCCCAGTCGTCTTCCTAGCAAGTAAATGTATGGCGAACCGAGGTGGCTGGAGAAGGTGGTTGGTGAATCGGGCGGCATTGATTAGGCTTGCCATCATCGGCATTCTTCTGGGTATTGCGATCGCTTGGGCGTGGTTTACATCGATTTGGATGCCCGGAGTCAGTTACCAAGCTGCATTGCCGCCGCTGACTCCCCAGGAGGAAACGCTGCGAGATGCCCTCCGGCAAGATGTGGAAAAGATTGCCGGTGAACTAGGAGAACATAACTTCTCAAACTATAAGAATCTAGCGGCGGCGGCTGATTTCTTGGAAGCATCGTTGAGCAGTGCTGGCTACAAAGTTCAACGCCAAGGATACAAAATTGCTGAGAACACTTATTACAACCTAGAAGCCGAGATTGCTGGGACAAATCGAGCCGACGAGATTGTGGTGATTGGGGGTCACTATGACTCTGTATTTGGAAGTCCCGGTGCCAATGATAACGGCACGGGTGCCTCAGCCGTCCTAGAGTTGGCGCGTGCCTTTGCTGGAAAAAAGACCTCCCGAACTCTGCGCTTCGTTGAGTTTGTGAATGAGGAACCGCCATTTTTCCAGACGGCGGAGATGGGAAGCGTCGTTTATGCCAAACGCTGCCGCAACGCCGGTGACAATATTGTCGCCATGCTCAGTTTGGAAACAATCGGCTACTACTCCGACAAGCCAGGAACCCAGAACTACCCATTTCCCTTAAGCCTGTTCTATCCCTCACAGGGTAACTTTATTGCCTTTGTGAGCAACCCAACCTCTGCTGATTTGTTGAGGAAAGCGATCGCCTCTTTCCGTCGTCATGCGAAGTTTCCCTCCGAAGGTGCCGCCCTCCCAGAAAGTATTCCCGGCGTCGGCTGGTCGGATCAATGGTCTTTCTGGCAGCAAGGTTATCCCGGTATCATCGTCACAGACACTGCACCCTCCCGTTACCTCCACTATCACACTTCACAAGATACCCCCGATAAAATTGATTACGACCGTTTGGCACGGGTAGTAGCGGGATTAGAGGGCGTTGTTGCCGACTTGGCGGAGAGTCAGTAATCCAGGTTATTTGCACGGCTTCAAGCGTCAAGCGATCGCGTTTTCAGTCAAGCCTGCGGGGAGTGTGCCTATCCCCAAGCTTCATCCTCTGGGCAGATTGCGCTGAAACTGCTCCACCAACTGGGCAAACTCCCGTACAGCTTTCTCCGACTGCTGTGCTGCAACCCAGCCAAAGTCATTGTGACCTGCCTCATCCACCCACAAAAAGCGCTTCGGTTCGTTCGCAGCCGCAAAAAGTTGCTCCCCGTGCCAAAAGGGAATCACTTCATCCCGCCTCCCGTGCATGACCAAGACTGGGCAACGCACCTTTTTAATCTTGTCGAGATTGCGGAACCTATCAAACGGCACAATTGGGATGCGCGTCAGGACTCGAAATGCTGTAACAAAAGCACTTTCCACAATTAAACCCGCAAGCGGTTGACGAGAAGCCAAATCCACCGCTGGCCCACTTCCCACCGAACGCCCATAGGCAATAATTCGATTCGGTGGCACACCCAGTTGCTGAGTCAGATAAGTATAAGCAGCGTCGATATCCCGATAAGAATTGCGCTCGGTAGGCGTTCCCTGACTGGTTCCATAACCGCGATAATCGTAGGCGAAGACAGCAAAGCCCATGTCCCGCAAACCTTGACGTACCGACAAGACATCAAATAAGTCTTCAGCGTTACCGTGACTATATAAAATTGTGTAAGTGGCATCGGGATTGGGCAGATAAGCTGCCGAGATTTGCACACCGTCCGCCGTGGTTAGCTTGAGAATCTCGCTACTGTCCCGATAGCTGGACGGCTGGGGCAGAAAAATCATCCTATCGGAAAAGAAATAGGCATAGAAGCAAAGAAAAGCGTAGATGAAGATGGCAGAGCGCATAAGTCTTTTAAGAGAAAACTCACCGAAAAGCAGGCGTTTAAGCTTTTTCTTATCCATAATGTTTCTGATATTACGGTTTGAAGCTGTAAACTTAATGGCTGGTTAAAGCTATTTGAGCGCGTATTTGAGGAAGGAAGTGCAATGGCTCTGGAATATCCTGAAGACCTAAAATATCTGGATTCTCACGAGTATGTGCGACTGGAGGGTGAAATTGCCACAATTGGCATCAGCGCCTTTGCAATCGATCAGCTGGGCGATATTGTATTTCTGGATTTGCCAGAAGTCGGAGACGCCCTCTCAAAGGGAGAGAGTTTTGGGACAATTGAATCGGTGAAAGCGGTTGAAGATATGTATGCCCCGGTCAGCGGGACAGTTATAGAACGCAATACTGCCATCTTGGAAGCTCCGGAACACGTATCGGAAGATCCTTACGGCGAAGGATGGTTTTTAAAAGTTCGGATTAACGACCCGGATGAGCTGGATGAGGCTTTATCGGCGGATGAGTATCGTTCGCAGGTGGAAGGAGAGTAGATCCGGACTTACCCACTGCAAGCTTGAAGCCGAGATCCCCCTAACCCCCTATTTTTCGGACGAGCCGGAAAAGTCCCCTTTTTAAAGGCTACGGTGTACACACAAGTCTTCTTGAACTTGCAAGTCCCGTTTTGATCCCCCCTACCCCCCTTAAAAAGGGGGGAAATAAATGTCAAAGTCCCCCTTTTTAAGGGGGATTTAGGGGGATCGATCAACGTTTTGCCACTTAACCAAAGATGTCTGTACACCGTAGCCTTTTAAAGGGGGATGCAAGGGGGATCTCTGCGTAAGTCCTATAAATAATTCCTTCCAAAATCTAAAATCTAAAATTGCAGTAACTTCGAGACGCGGCAAATCGGTGTTTCTACAGCGCCTGACCCCGAAAAATTATTGCAAAATATGAAATAGTCGCGTCTGGAGAGCAACCTGTGGTAATTTCTATCCCTCATACCGAGTCTAGCCGTCAGCATCTGCTAGAAGAAATGGGAGAGCCGATTTCTTTTGTACAGAGACATATCGGCCCTAGCCCGGATGAAGTCCAGCAAATGCTTGAGGTATTGGGGATATCGACCCTAGATGCCCTAATCGACCAAACGATTCCGCAGGCAATCCGGCGATCGCGTTCTCTGAATGGGGCAACTCCGAAAACAGATTCGCTCCAGCTTCCCCCAGCCCAGAGTGAGTACGCAGCGCTGAGTCGATTGAAAGCGATCGCTTCCAAAAATCAGGTATTTCGCTCCTTGATTGGCATGGGTTATTCCGATTGCATTACCCCACCAGTCATTCAACGGAATATTTTAGAAAACCCCGGCTGGTACACTGCCTACACCCCCTATCAGCCAGAAATTGCCCAAGGGCGACTAGAGGCGCTGCTGAATTTCCAGACAATGATCATTGACTTGACAGGTCTGGAAATTGCCAATGCTTCCTTACTCGATGAAGCAACCGCAGCCGCAGAAGCGATGACGATGAGTTATAGCCTCTGTAAAACCAAGGCAAACGCCTTTTTTGTCTCTAGCGCCTGCCATCCCCAAACGATTGAAGTATTGCAAACACGGGCAAGACCGCTTGGCATTAAGGTTATTGTCGGCGCTCATCAGAACTTTGATTTTGAGCAAGCAATCTTTGGAGCAATCCTGCAATATCCAGCTACGGATGGCACGATTTACGATTATCAGGGTTTTGTAGAAAAAGCTCATGGCGTGGGTGCTTTAGTCACCGTGGCAGCAGATCCCTTGAGCCTAACTTTGCTGACACCACCGGGAGAATTTGGGGCAGATATTGCGGTAGGAAGCACTCAGCGCTTTGGAATTCCCCTCGGATACGGGGGGCCTCATGCAGCCTACTTTGCCACCAAGGAAGAGTATAAGCGCCAGGTGCCGGGGCGAATTGTCGGCGTCTCTAAGGATGCCAACGGCAAGCCAGCGCTGCGTTTAGCTTTGCAAACTCGCGAACAGCATATCCGCCGCGATAAAGCGACCAGTAATATTTGTACCGCGCAAGTTCTCCTGGCGGTGATGGCGAGTATGTATGCCGTTTACCACGGGTCAGCGGGACTGAAAAAAATTGCCCAGAATATCCATCAGCTAACGGGAATTCTGGCGTCAGGATTGAAGCGGCTGGGGTACGGCATCGGTGCAGAGCAATTTTTTGATACGTTGCGGGTAGAGTTGGGCAAACGTACTCTCGAAGAGATTCTCGCAGATGCCCAAGCTCGTCAGATTAATCTGCGGATTCTGGATGCAAATGCGGTCGGAATCAGCTTGGACGAAACCACAACCTTACAGGACTTACAAGACCTATTTGAAATTTTCGCTGGGACACATGAGTTGCCGTTTACGGTGGAAGAGTTGGGTAAGGGCGTAACCCCGTCCCTAAAAGAGGGTCCCTTTGCCCGGAAAAGCAGCTATTTAACGCATCCCGTTTTTAACCGCTATCACTCAGAAACCGAGTTATTGCGCTACTTGCACCGTTTAGAGGCGAAAGACTTGTCGCTGACAACATCGATGATTCCCTTGGGTTCATGCACGATGAAGCTGAATGCGACTGCGGAAATGATCCCGGTAACGTGGGCAGAATTTGGCAAAATTCATCCTTTTGCCCCTCCTTCGCAAACACGAGGTTATCAAATTCTGTTCCAGCAGCTTGAAGCGTGGTTAGCTGAGATCACTGGCTTTGCGGGTATTTCTCTGCAACCCAATGCCGGATCTCAAGGCGAATACGCGGGACTGCTGGTAATTCGTCAGTATCACGAAAGTCGCGGGGAAGAACATCGGAATGTCTGTCTGATTCCTCAATCAGCCCACGGGACAAATCCTGCTAGTGCGGTCATGTGTGGGATGAAAGTGGTAGCGATCGCTTGCGACGATCGAGGCAATATTGATGTAGACGATCTCAAAGCGAAAGCCGAGAAGCATCGCCATGAACTCGCCGCTTTGATGGTGACATATCCCTCCACTCACGGCGTGTTTGAAGAACCGATTAAAGAAATCTGCAATATTGTCCACGCCAACGGCGGACAAGTTTACATGGACGGGGCGAATATGAACGCCCAAGTCGGCTTGTGCCGTCCCGGAGACTTCGGGGCAGATGTTTGTCACTTAAACTTGCACAAAACCTTCTGTATCCCTCACGGCGGCGGTGGGCCTGGAATGGGGCCAATTGGGGTAATGCCGCATCTCGTGCCATTTTTACCGGGGCACTCAGTTGTCCCAACTGGCGGCGAACAAGGCATCGGTGCCGTTGCAGCCGCCCCTTGGGGTAGCGCCAGCATCCTCCCCATTTCTTGGATGTACATCGCCATGATGGGGTCGGCAGGCTTAACAGAAGCGACAAAAGTAGCGATTCTCAATGCCAACTACATCGCCCGTCGCTTAGAAGCTTTCTATCCGGTTTTGTACAAAGGGCAGAATGGTTTGGTGGCGCACGAGTGTATTTTAGATTTGCGATCGCTTAAAAAATCTGCGGGTATCGAAGTAGATGACATCGCCAAGCGCTTAATGGATTATGGTTTCCACGCCCCTACCGTATCTTGGCCTGTAGCGGGTACGGTGATGGTAGAACCCACAGAAAGCGAATCGAAGGAAGAACTGGATCGTTTCTGCGATGCGATGATCTCGATTCGGCAGGAAATTGCGGAAATTGAATCGGGTAAGATGGACGCTCAAGATAATGTCTTGAAGAACGCACCCCACACCGCAGAAGCCTTAATGACTTCCGAGTGGAATCATTCCTATTCCCGCGAACAAGCTGCCTATCCTGCGCCGTGGACGAGAGAACACAAGTTCTGGCCTACTGTCGGACGCATCGATAATGCTTTTGGCGATCGCAATTTTGTTTGCGCTTGTCTCCCGATGGAAGCTTATTCACAAGGCTAGTATTCTTTGAAACAAAGGGCGATCGCACTTGCTAGTTGATGGTGAGTGCGATCACCTTTTTTTTTAAACGCATAGGTGCAAAGGACGCAAAAGGGGTATCGTTTTTGACCTATCACTGCCTAACGAAAGTGTGTAGCTGTCGCCATAGGCGATTAACCCATCGCAATAAAAAGCCAACTATAGCTTTTGGCAAACTCATCCAAATATTAGTCTTTCTCAAAAGGCGCTGAATAGCATTGTCAGCATCTTGGACATTTGCATCCAGTCCCATTGCTTGATACAAATCGCGGGCATTTTGGTAAGCAGCAATGGCTTCTGATTTTCGACCTAACTTTGCCAAAACATTTCCTAAATTAGATAAAGAAGCCGCTTCCCCATTGCAATTACCAATCTCCCGTTGTATTGCCAGGGACTGCTGATAGTAATTCATTGCTTGTTGGTATTGTCCCAAACAATTGGAAGTATTGCCCAAATTAGCGACAGAAGTAGCTTCCCCATTGCGATAACCAATCTCCCGTGTTATTGCCAGGGACTGCTGATGATAATCAATTGCTTGTTGGTATTGTCCCAGAGAACGGTAAACAATGCCCAAATTAGCGACAGAAGCAGCTTCCCCATTGCGATAACCAATCTCCCGTGTTATTGTCAGGGACTGCTGATAGTAATCAATTGCTTGTTGGTATTGTCCCAGAGAATCGTAAGCCGCACCTAAATTATTGAGAGAAAGAGCTTCCCCCTTCAGATCGCCAATCTCCTGTTCTATTGCCAGGGACTGCTGATAGTAATCAATTGCTTGTGCGTATTGTCCCAGGGAACAGTAAGCATTGCCCAAATTACCGAGAGAACTCGCTTCCTCATCGTGATCGCCTATATCCCGTGCTATTGCCAGGGAATGCTGATGGTAATCAATTGCTAGTGAGTATTGCCCTAAAGAATTGTAAGCATTGCCCAACCCAGTTAGAGAATCTGCGAATTCCCAACTTTTGGAGTTATTTTGGAGCCATCTTTCAACTAACAGCCCGTACAATTCAACTAGGTCAGTATTGTAACCTCGTAAAGTTAGAAAATCGTTACAGACGCGAATAATGTTGAAAGCGTAGTCATACTTTCCTAGCTGATAGCAGTGATAGAAAACTTCTAGGTATTCTGCTATATCGTCTTTCGTCTGCCAAGGACGTTGTTTAACATTTGAGAGATAGTAGTTAATCGCTTTTTGGTGCGCCTCAATTAAATCGCCCGCCTTTTGCTTGACATACGCCAAAATGAACGGGTGAAACTGAAACCATCGCCCTCCGTTCTTGTCCCTTTCCTCCTGCAACAGAGAACGCCTAGCCAACTGCCTTAAATCTTGCTCCGATACATTCTCTCCCGGCAACTGGGCAACTGCCATCGCCGCATTGGAAGGAATCCGATAGACACTCAAATTTAGTAGCAGTTTTTGCAACTTGTCACTGAGGCGGTTAAAGCTGGCATCTAACACTAGGCGCATCCAAATATCGATTTTGCCCCGGTGCAACCCTTTCAGCTTCTCGTCAGTCACTAGCTGGGCTACGTCAGCCAAACCATACCTTTGCAAGTGACTAATCTGCGGTTCTGACTCCTCCTCTGCCCGCAAAAAACCTGCTACCAGCGTCAGCAGTAGGGGATGTCCTTCTGCCTTTTTCGCAAACTCTTGCAACTCTGTCTCAGTCCCCAGAATCCCCAAAGCCCTCAACAAATTAGCCCCCTCTGCGGGTGACAATCCCAGCAAAGGAAGCCATTTCAACTTAATTTCTGGCAAATCCGGGCGTTCCCGCGTCGTTACCAGAATGACACTCTTACCGCCACATCCCAACCAACCGTGAAAAAACTGCTCGTAGATAGCATCCAGCCACCGCCCATCGTGTTGCAGCAGACTTTCCAGGTTGTCTATGACAAGTAAATACCGCCCCTCCCGCAGATGGTTCACCAACGCATCCACCAGCGACAATTCTGGAATTGCCTCCACAGTTGGCGGGGAAAGTCCCAATCGCAGCAAAACTCGTCGCGCCAACTCGGTAAAAGTCACGCGGCGGCTGACATCTGCCCAGAATTTTTTATCAAACTCAGCGCTATCGTCATCATAGATTTTGGCAGCCAGGGTAGATTTACCAAAGCCACCTAAACCTGTAATGCCAATCAGCCGGATATTTCCATCCGCCATCCATTCCCCGATTTTCTGCCGTTCCTCCATGCGCCCTTGCCAACAATCCAAGCTGGGGCGCATTTCATCGAGGTTAGCTGAGTTTTGAACTGGTTGAGGGTTGGTTTCCTGGTTGACTACCAGCAGTCAGGGGTTATTGATAACGTCACCAATATGCCCAACTGTATCAGCTTTGACTTGATAGCCTTTACTGCTGTCGTAGTTACTCTGATTCATGCTGCTGTTGTCTTCCAGGTTGCTGCCATTAATTTCTCTGGCAAGTGCTTGAATCTCTTGGGCAAAGGTTGGCTCTTTATCCATGCAAGCCTGCAAATATTCAGTAACCTGCACTAATTCGGACTTCGAGCCTTGCTCAACGGCTTTAATGGCTCTTTCTGCCTCCGGATTACCCCATAATTGATTCCAAATCTTCTGGCGTAGCAGATTTAACTTTTCAATGGCGATTTCCGTCAACTTACCAGCGCCACCCTCTATCATTCCGCCAAAGGCAATTTCTGCAATCTTTGCTGCTGTAAATCCAAGTACCATCTGTCACTGATTGGCTATGCTTGCCATTTGGTTGTAGCCCATCAACCCTCTATCTGCCAATGTTAAGATTGATGGCTTTACTAACTTTTCTCTAATTATGGCAATTGACTTTAGAGACAAACTGTGTATTAAATATATGCCGTTCTCGCCTAGCAATTAACCCTATGACTAGGAATCCATCAAATCAACGACCGATTTTGACAATAGCGCGATCGCCTATTAGTTGGGTGTTAGAAATAGCCGCAGTTGCAGGGATTTTCTGCATCATTGTAATTACCCTACAATCTTGGCCAAATCTACCCAACAGTATTCCCATCCATTTTAAGACGGGAGGCAAACCAAATGCTACGGGTAGCAAACAATTAATCTGGCTTTTCCCCAGCTTATCTATTTTAATTTATGTAGCGTTTACAGTGCTGCGTCAGTTTCCCCATACCTTTAACTATATTTGGGGAATTACAGAGCAGAATGTCGCTAAACAATATCAGCTAGCTGTTAACTTATTAGACTGGAATAAGGCAGAAGTTGTGTGGATACTTGCATTTATAGAATGGCAGATTATCCAGGTAAGTTTGGGACATTCTGCTGAATTGAGCGTAGATTTTTTTTCGGTAGTAATGCCACTACTGTTGGTCACAAATGGGCTGTATTTTTGGCAAGCATATCAAGCTCGTTAGTTAAGCTTATCAATTCCCCGGAGGTTATAAATCGCAGCTATACAGGAAAAGTCCACCGTTGCGGACTAATAAATTGAAACCCGCGCAGGCGGGTTTTGTATGTGTAGCCGCGAATTCTATTCGCTAAGGCATTTATCAAACCTTACCCCGCAACGCCGCTAACTCTTCCCGCACAGACAAAGGCGAATATCCTAATTCAAAAGCCTTGGAACTATCTAAAGAAACATCTGTTGGCCTTGGTGCAGACATTTTCACATCTTCTTGTCGGCAAGATTTAAGCCCCGCTTCAGGAAGTTGCAACACCTCCACTAATAACCGACCAAATTCATAACGCGATATCCGCTCTCTCCCGCCCAAATGCAGGCGTCCATTTACTTTCTCCAATGCCAATAAAAGCCCTTTTGCTGCTGTTGTTCCGCTAACTGGGGTTCGGAATTCATCAATAAATAAACTTAATTCTTTACCCTCTCTCAGCATTTGGATAAAGGGCTGCATGAAACTTGTAGCCGTAGGTGTTGCCATCCCAAACATTAAAGGCATCCGGCAAATAGCGGTCATGGGATAACGCTCTAACATCCCTTCTTCCGCCATCACTTTTTGCTCTCCGTAAACATTGACAGGAGACACGGGATCTGTTTCTTGATAGGGAGCGTTTAAGCCATCGAAAACTAAATCAGTGGAAGTGAAAACGCAAGGAATCGCAGCATCCGCACAAAGTCCCGCAATATTACAAGAGGCGGTGACATTAATCGGGTAGGATTCATCAGGATATTGTTGGCAAAAATTAGGTTGCGATCGCCCGGCGGTATGAATCACTCCATCTGGCTGAATCTCTTGGAACAGATGCTTGAGTTCCTGATAATCTTTTAACTCAATTTTCAGCAAATTTACGCCAGGAATCTCTAGAGAATGAGAAAAATAAGTTCCATAAACGTCCCATTCTTGTTGTGCTAGCTGGCAAAGATGCCATCCTAAAAAACCACTGGCACCTGTAACTAAGAGTTTTTTCATCAGATTCCCCAACCTGTCATATAAACCCACAAGCTTCCGCCAGGGGCTAAACCAACCAAGCCTGCGATCGCGCAGGCAAAAATCTCTGGAAGCGTCAACCGCAGCCAAAGCCCCCGAAAGTCGCATCCTTAAAGGTGACGGCTGTTAACTCAGAACAAAAGCATCGTAGCTCATCCTTTAAGATACTAAGGGCAGTTTTGTAGAACCTGACCCTTGGTGTATCGTTCATCACTTGTGAGTACGCGCTATGCAGTGGCTAAGCGAGCGATCGCTCCTGGCAGTCCCAACGGTCACAGGCAGCGAGAATCAGGGAAATGTTGCTGAATTAGTGATTTTTCTGATCGTCTTGTTGTTGGTTGCCACGGGGGTTGCCTTACTATCTCGACGATTTCGGATTCCCTACATTACAGGGTTAGTATTGGCAGGGTTAGCGATTACAGAGCTTTTGCCAGGTCGCATCCGTCTCGATTCCTCCCTGATTTTTAATCTTTTTTTGCCGATTCTACTGTTTGAATCGGCAATTAATACCGACATCAGTCGTCTACGCAGCACGTTTAAACCCATTGCCTTATTAGCAGGAGTGGGATTTCCCTTCTGCGCTGCCATCACCTCAGTCTTGCTGAAACTAGAACTCGGCTTAGATTGGGTTCCCGCCTTGCTAGTTGGGGTTATTTTGTCAATTACAGACACCGCCTTAGTGATTGCGGTTTTCAAGGAAGTATCTGTTCCCCACCGACTGGTTACGCTCGTAGAAGGTGAAAGCTTAGTCAACGATGATGTGGCGCTGGTTTTATTTAGCCTAATCTTGACTGCAAATTCAACTGGGTCATTAACGCCCCTTGATGTCGTACAAGCATTTTTGTTCGTAATTGTCGGCGGGATCTTAGTTGGCTTAGCCTTGGGCTATCTCAGTATTGGTTTATTTAGCCAAGCAGACGATCCTCTCAGCGTGATTTTACTCACGGTTGCCGTAGCGCTGGGAGCCTTCCAATTAGGCGAATTTTTCCACGTATCCGGCGTGGTTGCGGTTGTGGTGGCAGGACTGATTGTAGGCAACCTGGGGGTTTCTCGCAGTACCTCTGCTTCCACTCAAGTCACCTTGTTTAGCTTCTGGGAATTTGCCGGGTTTGGCGTCAATACCTTTATTTTCTTACTCATCGGCTTAGAGATTAATCTCATCACCCTTTGGCAGACGCTTCCAGCCGTTCTCCTCGCACTGATTGCCTACCAAGTCGGGAGGGCATTCACCGTTTATCCACTTTTAGACTTAGTGCGTTTTTTTGACAAACCCATTCCGGTGAAATGGCGGCACGTTCTCTTTTTGGGCAATATTAAAGGCTCGCTTTCGACTGCCTTGGCGTTAAGCTTACCGGCTAATTTGCCAGGACGAGATAAGCTGGTTGTGATTGTCTTAGGGATTGTGCTGCTGTCGTTAGTAGGACAGGGAGTAAGTTTACCGGGGTTTGTACGACGGTTAAAGCTCGATCGCCATTCCGAATCACGGCAGCAGATCGAAGAATTGCAAGCTCAATTGATGACTTCCAAAGCAGCGCAGGATGAATTGGAGAGTCTCCTGAAATCGGGAGTTTTACCAAAATCAATCTACGAAGAGATGCGAGCAGCTTATCAGGTGCGGGTAGCAGCTTCTGAAAGAACGTTGCGGGAGATATATAATCAGCGTCCCGAAGACTCTGCTGATGAAAGTAGCGATCGCCTAAAATTAGACACGATTCGTCGGCAATTACTCTTGGCAGAAAAGCAGGTACTCAATGACGCCCTCCGCAGACGAATTCTCTCAGAAGAAGTGGTGCAAGAACGCATCAAAACCATTAACGAGCAACTTCTAAGTTTGGAAGATGACTAGAACACAATCCTAAGAAATCAATCACTTGATGTAACTTTTCCGATTTCGTAACAACTAGCACGGTTGCTCCCGCCTCTAACACGGTCTTTCCATTTGGAATGACGAGATCGGTGTGGGAATGGGATTGATAGCCAATAATTAAAGAACCACTGGGAAATCGAGAATCCTGAGCGACTTGTGACACGGTATGTCCCGCAATGTCAGACTCCGGTGGAACTTTGAGTTTGAAGACTTCTACCTGACCCTGCTCAAAGTGCATCATCGATTCCACTTGGGGATATTCGATCGCATTCACCATTGTGGTCACGGCTAGGTCAACCGTACTGATGACATGATGCGCTCCGGCAATCCGATAAGGTTCGGCAAAATCACCTTGGCGCATCCGAGTCACAATATGGGAAACCCCATAGTGCTTGGCAAGTGTCACCATTGCCAGATTTAAAGCATCATCGCGGAGGGCAGCAACAACCGCATCTGCCTTGCGAATTCCAGCCTCTATTAGCACTTGCGTACTGACGGCACTGCCTTCAAAAGCCATCGCTCCAACTTGTTCGCGAGCATACCGGCAGGCGGTGGGATCGGTATCGATGATGGCAACCGTGTGTCCTAATTCTACTAATTGTTGGGCTAAGTCCAGCCCGACCAGTCCTGCTCCACCAATCAATACGTACATGGCTAACCTCTGTTGCAGGTATTTACGTCTGACCCTCAAAATCTACAGTGTAGTTGCTGGGTGGCGAAAGGAGTAAATTATCCCAATTGTTACTCAGGGCGATCGCGTTTTTAAATTTGCACCGCAACGGACAATGGCAGAGGAAAGTTGAAAAGCTGGCATCATATCCACTTGAAAATTGTCAATCAGAAAAACTTTCCTATTCACTCTTGAGCAGGCACCTGCCAAATCTTAATGCTGCCATCATGGCTGCCAGTCGCTAAAGTTTGCCCATCGGGACTGAAAGTGAAGGAATTTACTTTACTGTCATCTCCTGCCAGAGTGCTTTTGAGTTCGCCAGTGCGAGGATTCCACAGTTTGATTGCATTGTCCAAACTGCCGCTGGCGATTGTCTGTCCCTTGGGGCTGAAAGCAACAGAATTAATTAACGTGGCATTTCCCTTCAAAGTAGCGATCGCTTCCCCGTTACGAGGATTCCACAGCTTGATGGTGCCGTCATTACTGCCACTCGCCAGGAGTTTTCCATCGGGACTGAAGGCGACGGAATTTACCCAATCAGAATGCCCTTCCAGGGTACGAATGCGGATGCCCGTGCGCGGATTCCATAAGTTGATCGAGCGATCGGCACTACCACTGGCTAATGTTTGCCCATCCGGGCTAAAGGTAACGCAATTCACCGCATCTAAATTCCCCGTCAAGGTGTGGATGAGTTCCCCGTTGCTCAGCTTCCAAAGCTTGATCGTCTTGTCTAAACCAGCACTGGCTAAAGTTTTTCCATCAGGACTGATGGCAATGGATAAAACTGAACTGGAATCCCCGTTAAGGGTGTGGATGAGTGCCCCGTTACTGAGTTGCCATATCTTGATGGTGCCGTCATAACTGCCACTGGCGACAAGTTTTTTATCCGGACTAATGGCAACGGCATGAATGGGTTTAATATGTCCTGCTAGGGTACGGATGCGGATACCTTTGGGTAAATTCCACAACTTGATAGTGCCATCTTCACCGCCACTGGCAAGAATCTGCCCATCGGTACTGATGGCGATCGCCTGCACATACTTAGAATGCCCTGTAAGCGTGTTGAGTGGCTGGGCTGGCTGAGATGCCGTAGTTGATGTAGAGGCTAAGGTTAAATCCTCCCCTTTTACAGGGTTGGCAGAGGATTCGAGCGAACTGCATCCAGTCAAAGTCGTCACTGCACCCAAAGCGATCGCCACGAAAACTTTTCCGAACGTTGGCTGATGTGTCATGGATAGTCACCGCAGAAAACATCACGTCTATCCAGGATGGATACAATATAAATTTGGAGCTGTCATCATCCACTCGGATGAGCATATCTGGTTATGTCCCTGCCTGTTGTCGCTATTATCGGTCGCCCGAATGTGGGCAAATCTACTCTTGTCAATCGATTGGCAGGTGTACAAGACGCCATTGTGCATGATGAACCTGGAGTCACGCGCGATCGCACCTATCGTTCCGCCTTCTGGGAAGACCGGGAGTTTGTCATCGTCGATACCGGCGGCTTGGTGTTTAATGATGACACCGAGTTTTTACCCCTAATTCGGGAACAGGCAATGTTGGCACTCTCAGAAGCGAGTGCAGCAATCTTTGTCGTCGATGGTCAGAGTGGGTTAACAGCAGCGGATGAAACGATCGCCGACTGGTTGCGTCAACAACCCGTGCCCGTCCTGCTAGCGGTGAATAAATGCGAATCCTCCGAACAAGGTCTCACCCAAGCAATGGAGTTTTGGGAACTGGGATTGGGCGAACCCTTCCCCGTCTCTGGGATTCATGGAAGTGGTACCGGCGAATTACTCGATGCCCTGATTACCTATATCGTGCCAGCAGGAGAAATCCCAGAAACTGAAGAAATTAAAGTCGCCATTGTCGGACGTCCCAATGTCGGGAAATCCAGCTTGTTGAACGCTTTTGTCGGCGAAAATCGTTCTATCGTTAGCCCCATCTCTGGCACAACCCGCGATGCCATCGATATGGTAGTAGAACGCAACGGTAAAACCTACCGATTGATCGATACCGCCGGGATTCGCAAAAAGAAAAACGTTGAATACGGCCCGGAATTTTTTGGGATTAATCGCGCCTTTAAAGCGATTCGTCGCGCCGACGTGGTTTTGTTAGTCATTGACGCGGTGGATGGCATCACCGAACAAGACCAAAAACTGGCTGGGCGGATTGATGAAGAAGGTCGCGCTTGCGTCATCGTCATCAATAAGTGGGATGCTGTTGAAAAGGATTCCTACACCATCTACGAGTTTGAACGCAACTTTAAAGGACGGTTGAACTTTATCGATTGGGCAGAAACAATTTTTGTCAGCGCTCAAACAGGTCAGCGGGTGGAAAAAATTCTAGATTTAGTGAATACAGCAGCCGAACAACACAAACGCCGCGTCACGACTGCTGTAATTAATGAAGTGCTACAAGAAGCGATTTCTTGGGTTTCCCCGCCCACGACCCGCCAAGGACGTCAGGGCAAGATTTATTACGGCACCCAAGTGAGCAGCCAACCTCCAGCGATCGCGCTATTTGTCAACGATCCCAAGCGCTTCAATGACAACTATCGCCGCTACATCGAAGGTCAATTCCGAAAACAGTTGGGTTTTACTGGAACCCCAGTACGCTTATTCTGGAGAGGGAAAAAAGTCCGCGAGGTGGAAGCGGGCAGTCGTAGTAACCGAGCTACTCGCGTTTAATCGATTAAAAATTAAAAATGTAAAATGAATTTTTGCATTTTTAATTTTTAATGTTTAATTTTTAATTTTCTATGGATTTACTGCGATCGCTGCCGCTGGGGCTGTACCTCGAACAACCAATCACTTGGCTGCATCACCTCGACCCCAGGGTGAAAATAGCTTGGTTGATGAGCTTTCTCATCGCTCCAGTCCTGGCAAATCCCATCTGGCGCATCGCTCTGGCGGTGCTGCTAGTTGCCATTACTGTGACGGCGGCGATTCCATTGCGCGTATGGAAGCAACAAATGGGTTGGCTGTTGATGCTGTGCTTTTTTGTCTTCATCCTGAGCATGATTGCTCCCGATGGACTTGGAGCAGACTCTCAGCGACGCCTCCCAGCCGATGAAATATCTTTTATTCAGACTGCTACTCCCAAGCCAGGAGTTGTCAAATCCGCTGCAACTCAAAAACCAGAGGCGACAAAACCAGTCTCCTCTCAAAACCCTTCAAACTACCGTTACGTGCTGTTCCACCAAGGGCCAGTCAAAATTACTCGCAAGTCCTTGGCGCTAGCGATTAACGTGAGTACCTTACTATTTACCTTAATTTACAGCACCAACCTGTTTTTGCTGACCACAGCTCCAGAGGAAATTACTGCGGGGATCGAGAGTTTGATGCGACCGCTGCGAGCATTCAAATTTCCCGTGACAGAAATTGCTCTAACTTTGACTTTATCATTGCGGTTTATTCCCCTGGTTTTAGAAGAAGTGCAGAATTTAGTTCGTTCCGTGCGGACACGGGCAATTAACTGGAAAAAACTGGGCATCCGCAAAAGTCTGCAACTTTGGTTGATGGTCGCCGAACGATTGCTAGAAAATCTCCTCTTAAGAGCCGAACAAATTGCAAGCGCCATGAAGGTTCGCGGCTTTACCAGCCCCGATAGCCATCGCGTCCAATGGCACCAGTTGCGTCTCAAGAAGAGCGACTGGGCAGGATTGGTGAGTTTGGTCGTACTTTGGGGGGCACGGCTGATGTGGGGATGGGAAAGTTAAAAATTAAAAATTAATATGAAACCTTGGTTCTGGCGATCGCTTCCTCTACAACATCGAACTGGCTCAGAAGTATTCGCCGCCCTGTTTCTGGACGCTGGTAAAATTGCTACCCTACTCGAAAGTCCCTACAATCCGCTCCTTCAACACTCAACTGAAGCCAAGAACGCGATCGCCAGATATTCGATTTGTGCCGGTGCGCCGCGCTTTATAGATGGTGTACAGGCAGTGTGGACTCCACCCGTTGGCGAGATCCTCCCCTTCCTACGCCGCTTGCGGCAACGTTCTGCCTTCAGGGATGAATCTCTACAGCCGTCACTACCTTTCACTGGCGGCTGGCTGGGATGGCTGGGTTATGACCTCGCTTGGGAGATCGAGCAGCTACCCAATCTAAATTCTGACCCCCTACCATTCCCGGTTGCTTATTGGTATGAACCAGCATCCTTTGCTGTCCTCGACCATTGGGAACAAACCCTATGGCTAGCCGCTAGCGATGAAGCCGAACTCGATTTCTTGCAAAGCCTGCTGGAAAGCCGAACGCAGTACGGGATAGCAGAGGAGCCAGCATCTTCAATCCAAAATCCAAAATCCCCCCATTTCCATTTTTGGACGCCCCAAACTGATTACGAAGATGCGGTGCGGCAAGCGAAAAAGTATATCCGAGCCGGAGATATCTTTCAGGCAAATCTTTCCCTACGCTTTGAAAGCCGCGTAACCGCCAGTCCTTGGGCAATTTATCAAGCGTTACACCAAATCAATCCTTCTCCCTTTGCCAGCTATTGGCAGACCCCGTGGGGGGCACTCATCAGCTGTTCTCCAGAACGATTGGTTCAAATGCAAGATCGACAAGCGCAAACGCGACCGATTGCAGGAACGCGATCGCGTGGCACTACCCCCGCCCTCGACGAGCATCTGGCGCAAGACTTGATTGCCAATGCCAAAGAAAGAGCCGAACACATTATGTTGGTGGATTTAGAGCGAAACGACTTGGGGCGAGTGTGCGAGTGGGGTTCTGTAGAAGTTAACGAACTTTTCACCGTTGAGCGCTACAGCCATGTCATGCACCTCGTGAGCAACGTCATCGGCAAAATCCGCCCAAACTACGACGCTGTTGACCTGATTCGCGCCTTCTTCCCAGGCGGTACTATCACTGGGTGTCCGAAAGTCCGCTGTATGGAAATCATTGAAGAACTCGAACCCGTGCGTCGCAATTTGTTCTACGGTTCCTGTGGCTTTCTCGATTGGCGCGGGCACCTAGATTTAAATATCTTGATCCGCACCCTCCTCTATCCCAAGCGTGCCGATGCAGCGATGGTTTACGGGCAAGTCGGGGCGGGAATCGTTGCCGATAGCGATCCAGAACGAGAATGGCATGAGTCTCTACACAAAGCTCAAGCTCTGCTAGCAGCCTTGGGAAGTTTTAATGTTATTAGTGATTAGTTCTGGGTCATCAGTCCAGTGCCATTGGCGAATGGCTGCCAGACAGGGTTTTGAAGAGCTACTCTTCTATTAGCAACTAGCAACAGAATGATTCGGCTGGGAACAGATATTGTTTATATGCCTCGAATTAAAGCCGCTGTTGAACGCTTTGGCGATCGCTTCTTGCAGCGCGTCTATACTTTTGATGAACAACAAGATTGCGGCTACACTCAGGACGATATCAGTCGCCTCTCTATCAACCAGCTAGCAGGGCGCTGGGCGGCAAAAGAAGCCGTTGCTAAAGCACTGGGAACTGGATGGCGGGGAGTCAGCTACACCGATATTGAGATTCGACGTTTACCCACAGGTGCGCCGCAAGTATTTCTTCACCATTCAGCCGCCGCCCAGACAGCAGGGTGGGAAGATTGTCAGTGGCAGCTAAGCATCAGCCATGATGGCGATTATTCGGTAGCCACCGCCATCCTCGTTTGCTCACCCTGAAAAGTGTCGCCAATTCCCAAACATTCTCTCTGAGGTGCCCGAATACAAGCTATCATCTGCATAGTTTGAACTAGAGTGAAACATCTTGGGTTTCAACAGAGAGCGGCTGGCGCGAGTCGTACTGCCGCTTAAACTCTTCGACTTTTCCCAATCTCTCCCTTAGGGATGGGCATTCTTCGCGTGGATGTTAATGAGCAGCGAAACCTATTTAAATCACCCTACATTTGGCTTACTTTACAGAGTGTGTCTGCTTGAGGACAGCCAGGAACTATTTACGACCCTTTATGCCCAGCGTCTCTTCTTTTTGGTGAATACCAGTCCTACCGGCATCACGTTTGAACCGATTACCCGCAGCGATGGTCGCCTCATGGTGGAAAACCGTTTGCGGATGCTCCGTCGCAACGGTCAAATGGAGGAGTACACCCAACTTCAGGCTATTCATAAGCGAACATTTCAATAGGGGCAAGCAATTAAAAATTAAAAAATCCTTTTTAATGCAAGCATTTTTAATTTTTGCTTCCCTGTTTATTTTCAAGTGAAGTCAAATGACTGGAGCGATCGCCCAACGCCTTTCTGAAATTCGCCAGCAACTACCGGAATCTGTCCGCCTCATCGCCGTTACGAAACAGGTTTCCCCTGAAGCCATGCGCGAAGCTTATGCAGCGGGAGTAAGGGATTTCGGCGAAAGTCGCATCTCTGAAGCTGAACTTAAACAAGCGCAACTGCAAGATTTACCAGACATCACCTGGCACCTGATTGGACACCTTCAAAGTAATAAAGCTCGAAAAGCCCTAGAACAATTTCAGTGGATTCACTCGATAGATAGTTTAAAATTAGCCCAACGATTAAACGAACTGGCGCTTGAGCTGTCGCGATCGCCCTTCATCTGCCTGCAAGTGAAACTACTGCAAGATCCCAACAAGTATGGGTGGACAGTTCCTCAACTGCTTGCCGATTTACCAGCCCTGAATGAGTGCTACAATCTGCAAATTCAAGGTTTGATGACAATCCCGCCTTTCGATCTCAAGGCTTCTGAAATCCTGTCAGTTTTCGATAGAACCCGCAAACTAGCCGATGAAATCAGACAGCAAAACTGGTCAAATATTCAAATGCAGCAGCTATCAATGGGAATGTCAGGTGATTACCCGCTAGCTGTGCAATCTGGGGCAACAATGATACGTTTGGGGCGAATTCTTTTTGGAGAACGGGCATCCTGAAAAGCCCCACTATGCTTACAAATGTCAACATCTATTCCGAACAGATGAGTGGGGTAATGAAGAGGCATCGGATATTATATTGCCAGCACGACTATATGATTATTATTGTCGTTTCCTTAAACTAGGACTGCTGCCTCAAGGGTGCCCTGCGATCCCAGCCCCAAAGTCTAACCTTAAATCGTGATGGAGCGTGAACTGTGAATAATATTTTTTCTAAGCTACGAGATTTCGTGGGTCTCAATGAGCCAGCTCAATACGAGTATGACGAGTACGAAGAAGCCGAGGGAGAAGAGTACCAAAATCTCTATCAAGAACAGCATCCTCAACCGACGACAGCAGAAGAAGAACGTCGCCAGAGCCGTCGAGCGCGGACAAACACACCTGTTGCAAGAGAAATAGAAATGGGGACAACAATGAATAATGTAATTGGGATGCCCGGTTCGGTGAATGGAATTTCGGAAGTGATCGTGATGGAGCCACGTTCTTTTGAAGAAATGCCCCAAGCGATTCAAGCTTTGCGCGAGCGGAAGTCAGTCGTGTTAAACCTGACGATTATGGATCCAGATCAGGCGCAACGAGCTGTAGACTTTGTTGCCGGTGGCACTTATGCGATCGATGGGCACCAAGAGCGGATTGGCGAAAGTATCTTTCTGTTTACACCGAGTTGTGTTCAAGTCAGTACCCAGACTGGCGTGGTTCACGAAGTGCCTCAACCACAAGTCCGGATTCCCCGTCCCTCTGCCCCCTCCCCAGCTTGGTCAAACGAACCGACCCGGATGGCGCAGTAAAATTTCTGAGTCGAGACGCTTGTTAGCGGTCAATGGTCAGTCGTAACGACTAAAAACAACTGACCGCCGACAACGGACTTTTCATGCTGATAAGGATTGGGGGACGAGGTTGGCTACTAAATTCGGCATGATTGGTGGCGGGGTAATGGGAGAAGCTCTATTATCCCGCCTGATGCAAAAACAGCTTTATGCCACAGAAGAAGTCTTGGTGAGTGAGCCGCAAAGAGAGCGGCGAGACTTTTTGGCACAGCAGTACGGCATCCAGGTGACGGCAGAGAATCGGGCGGTGGCGGCGGCAAAGGATGTGCTGTTACTGGCGATTAAACCTCAAGTGTTTGCAGCAGTGGCGGCAGACTTAGAGAAGGAAATTTCTGCCCAAGCGTCGCCGCCAGTGGTGATTTCGATTATGGCGGGTGTTTCTTTGAGTCAACTGGAAGCAGCTTTTCCCCAGGCTCCAGCGATTCGGGCGATGCCGAATACTCCGGCGACGGTAGGGGCAGGAATGAGTGCGATCGCGCTGGGTCAGTACGCCACCCAGCAGCATCTAGAACAAGCAAAGGCGATCTTCCAGGCGGTGGGAGAGGTTGTTGAAGTGCCAGAATCTTTAATGGATGCGGTGACAGGGCTTTCGGGTTCGGGTCCCGCTTATGTGGCGCTGATGGTGGAAGCACTCGCAGATGGTGGGGTAGCGGCTGGATTGCCAAGAGCGATCGCGTCTTCGTTAGCCCTGCAAACCGTCTTGGGGACTGCCCATCTGTTGCACGAATCGGGAATGCATCCCGCTCAACTAAAAGACCGCGTGACTAGCCCTGGAGGTACAACTATTGCTGGGATTGCCCAGTTAGAAAGGGCTGGTTTCCGCTCGGCTTTGATTGAGGCAGTGGTGGCGGCTTCTCGGCGCTCTCAGGAGCTTGGTCGTTAATGCATCGCTGAATACTCTTTTCCGGCTACCAAAAGTAAAATGATTTGTTAAAAATCCTTTATGCGGCAAAAATGGGCAAATAAAGTCTTTATTTTTAGCCTTTTGCTGATACTGGTCGTTACACTTTTTCCTTACGATTTTGCCTTTAAAGAGAATGCTAGTAAAATAAATTATCGCTTTCTCACTTCAGAATTTTTTAAGTTAAGAAATTTTTACGACTTAATCACTAACGTTTTATTATTCTCCCCCTTTGGTTTCGTCTTTTCCTGCTTGATGCAGCAAAAAAGATTCTTAGGGAGAAAGACACTTGTTTTCATCTTATTAGCTTCTTTTTGTTTAAGTTTTACAATTGAGATTTTACAGTTATTTATTCCTTCTCGAAGTTCCTCTTTTGTCGATATTGGTGCCAGTATTTTAGGTGCTTTTATCGGTTTTTTAAGCTTTCGTTTAGGGGGAGATAAAAGCCTAGGAGCAGCCTTAAATCTTCTTAGAAGTAGTAAGAGTTTTCTTTCAATCAAAAAGTTAACGGCTGCTTTTATTGGATATATTATATTGATTTTTATAACGACGCTCCTTTGGCAAAATTCTGGAAGTCTCAGTAATTGGAATCACACTTTCCCGCTGAGTCTTGGCAACGAGCCAACCGGAAATAGACCTTGGAAAGGATATATTTCAGAGCTATACGTCGCGAATAAAGCAGTTTCCGATCAAGAAGCAGAATCCGCCTTTTCCTCGGAAATTCCATTTTCTGCAATCAAAAAAGACCTAGTAGCGGTATATCAATTGACTGGTACAGGTAGTTACCCCGATTTAACTGGGCACCTTCCAGATTTATCTTGGCGAGGCAATTTCCCAACTACTCAGGATCAAAGGGGTGCTTCTCTCGATTCCAATCATTGGCTAGAGACAAAAAGCTCTGTAGCTTTAATGACCCAAAAGATTGCTGAAACTTCTCAATTTACAATAGGTGCCGTTGTCGCTACTGCTGACACAATGCAGGCTGGCCCTGCTCGAATTATTTCCCTTTCAGCAGATGATGAAAGCCGCAATTTTACCCTTGGGCAAAAGGGAGCGGATTTGGTGTTTCGAGTGCGAACTCCAGTCACCGGAAAAAATGCAACAAACTATCAACTAGCTGTTCCAAATGTTTTTGGTGACACCAAGAATCATCAGATACTTCTTACCTATGAAGGGTCAATTCTTAAAATTTATATAGATGGATTGAAACAACCTTATTCACTGAAACTGGTTCCGGAGGTGATGATTTTTCAGTTATTACCTTTTGATGCTAATAGTATTAATCTAGAAATCTACAAAATTTTCTATTATGGATTGATTTTTATCCCTATTGGCTTCTTTCTAGCACTCATTAGTGCAAGAGCCAGAGGAAAACTTATTTTTTATGCCGTATTGCTTTTTGGAGGAATTTTATTCCCATCTTTAATATTAGAAGCCATATTAGCGATTGGAACCCAGAGAGAAATTAGGCTAGATAATCTACTATTTAGCATGGCACTAGCTGTTAGCACCATGCTGATAGTGAAAAGGTGGGCTAACTCTTGGTTACGCAGGGAGATAACAGCATAAAAACGAGTAAAGATGCGAAATGACGTTTAGTATCACAACGCCTACGCATCTCTATAAGTTAGGAAATAAGTTAGGAACTTTGTTCGAGTTCTGTTGATAATTTTTGACCGATTTGGGGTTCGGTACCGGCAAGTAAACGCTCAATATTGCTGCGGTGTCGCCAGATGACGTAGATACCGCCAGCGATCGCAAAGATTAGATAAGGTAACGGCTGCTTGAAAATTAACATCCAAACCGAAACCGCGATCGCACCCGCAATGGAACCGAGGGAAACAATTCGGGAAAAGGCAATAACTGTGCCAAACACCGCTGCTGTTCCCAACGCAACAGGTAAGGACATGGCAAATAAAACGCCCAGGCTCGTGGCAACTGATTTCCCGCCCGTGAAGTTCAGCCAGACAGATTTACTATGACCGATGCTGGCAGCGAATCCGGTGCCAGCAACTAACCAAGATTCCCAGGTGACAGGCAGGACAGACGTTGGCGCAAAAGTTGGCGCGAAGGCATAGAAGGCGTAAACCAAAGCGATCGCGCCGACTCCTTTAAATAGATCGATCAGTAACACCGCGATGGCTGGCCCTTTTCCCAGGTTTCTGAGAACATTGGTGGCACCCGTAGAACCAGATCCCTGCTCTCGAATATCAATCCCTTTGAGCCAGCGTCCTGCCAAATAACCTGTAGGAATCGAGCCTAAGAGATAGGCTGCGATTAACAATGCCCCACTTAAAGCCAGCTGTAGACCCATCTAACGCCTCTTGCTTGTAGCTCAATTCGTCTGTCGCTAATATCTCATATCAGCGGACATCTGCTGAGGATCGGGTGCAAAAGCTAACCACAGAGGAAATTGCAGCAGCGACAGATTAATCTGATCTTCTGTCTCATCAATGATAATTAGCGGCATCTGGCGTTCCTTAACTAAACGCTCTGCCTTTTGCACAACCGCTTCTGGGGATTCAAACAAAACGATTCCCTGTTCTGGACCAAAATCAGAGCGGGAAATGCCCAGACAGTCTTGCAAACCCCGTCGCCATTCTCCCAATCGTTCTGGGGAGTTGGCGAGGATCAGGGCGCGAACGCGATCGCCATACAGCGTGCTTAATACCGAGATGACGGAAGAAGCAATCAGGATATTTTGCAGGCGACTGCCCATTGTCCGCAAAGCGCCTCTTCCTCCTTGCGTGAAAAACCAGTTCGCAACTCGCTCCGCATGAACCGGCTCAAAGGTACGACGCAATTGCCAGGGCGGGCCATAATAGTCAGGTCGCGTCCGGTACTGGTCTAAAATACTGCGAATTTGTTTTGCAGTTGATTGAAAGCTCTGTTCTGTAAATTTGGGGTTTACAGGCGATGCAGCCTTCGACTCTTCCACGACTGGAACTGCCTTCGGGGGTTCTGGTTCCTTCTGGAGTTGCAATTCTTCTGCCGCTACTACCAAATCTTGTAAGCTACCGACCAGATAATCTTTAAAGCCTTGCACCCGAATGGCTAATTCTTGGGAGGTGCCAGCAAAGGTTCTTCGCATTTCCTCTCGGATGCGTTCCCGTCGTCGTTCCAGTTGTTCAACGGAAATTTGTAGTGTTTGTCTGCGTTGTTCCAGATCGTTCAAAGACTCCTGCACCAGACGGTTTAACGCCGCTTGGGTTTGAGCCAGCTGGTCTTGCAGAACTTTATTATGAGAAGCTTGCAGGGCGGCAATTTCCTGAATTAATGCCTCTTCCTGCTGTTGTAAATCAGCCACCCGTTGCTCTAAAACAGAGACGGAATTTTCCATCGCTACTGTTATATTTGGCTCCTCAGCATTATCTGATTCCTCAACAACGGCGACTACAGTTATATCTGGCTCCTCAGGCTCCTCAGCATTATCTGATTCCTCAACAACGGCGGCAATTTCCGCTTCTGAATCATCAAATGCCTCCACAACAGCGGCAATTTGTAATGCTATAAGATTGTCTGAGGCTGGATCGGCAGTTACAGTTTCCTCTTGTGGCGCTTCTAAATTGTCCGATGCTTCAACAACTGGCTGTTGCTTTTGTTCTTGTTCTTGTTCTTGGGTTTGAGGTTCGTCTGAATTCATCTAACAATTAACACTTAACAACTAACAATTAACTACTCATCTGTAAGGACGCGCATCTGTGTATCCCTACGCACTTGCTTTTGGACAGCGTTGTTCCAAGCAAGTTTTTAGCATTTTGGGATCGAAGAGAACCGGCAAAAAGTGAATGCTTTTAACTTCTTTGAAGTAAAACAGAATCGGCACTGGAGTCCAGAATATCTGCCAATTTTGCCATTCCTGGTAGGGAAAACGCCGAATTAAGGTTTGGGAACGATAAACATCTAATGCTGTTTCGGTGAATTGCAGGCGAATCGTTGCCGCCTGAAACAGCAAGAACAAACCAAATGCAGCGATCGCTAAACTCACCCAAGGTTGAACGAATAACAGCCCAATCGAAGCCGCCACTAACACCAAAGGAATTGCGTAGCTGGGTGCCAGTTCAACAGTTTGTGAAGGTAAAGAAGATGTAGTAGTAGTCACAGGCATAAACCCGATATTGTAAACTATCGTACTAGACCTACCCACTTTCTTAGCGTTCAAGCTGAAGTGGGGCGGCAGTTCAAATCCTGATTCGAGATTCAAGCTCAGGATTGCAACTTTATTTATTTTAAAGGTTTTCCGCCTCAGACCCCTTTAAGTACGGCACTGCCCGTTCCCTGAAACATCAACCACGATAAGAAAAAGTTAGAAATAAAGATAGCTAGCAAAGCTGTGACGACTGCTGTGGTGGTCGATTGTCCAACACCTTTTGCTCCCCCAGTGGTTGTTAAGCCCCAACTGCAACCAATTACGGCAATCAGCGCCCCAAAGAAAAATGCCTTAATTAAGGCACTACACAAATCCCAGACTTGCAGGAAATTCCGGGCAGACTCTAAAAATACATTTGGGGCAATTCCGTAGAGATTTCTGGCAATGAGCAATCCCCCTGCCATGCCAGTGAGGATAGACAAAATGGTTAAAACTGGCAGCATTAAGCAGCAGGCGATCGCGCGGGGAATCACTAGGTAATCAATCGGGTCGGTTTTCAGCATATAGAGGGCGTCGATTTGCTCGGTGACGCGCATCGTGCCAATTTCAGCGGCAAACGCCGAACCGACTCGTCCTGCCAAAATCACGGCAGTCAGGACGGGGCCAAGTTCCCGGCATAAGGAAAGCGCTAACACTCCGCCCACAGCACTGCCCGCACCCAAGTTGACAAATTCTCGCGCCACCTGAATGGTGAATACCATGCCGACAAAACCGGCTGTTACCAACGCAATTAAGAGCGATTCTGGGCCAACCATCGCCATTTGGTCGAGGGTGTTGCGCCGATGGATTTTTTTTGTCAGAAGGTGAACGACCACCTGCCCACCCAGCAAAATCGCCGCCAGCAACCGCTGACCCCATAACTCTAAGCTGGAACTGGAAGGAGTCTCGCTCAAGGATGTCCTGCTGACTCAACGACTTTGTAAAGCATAGCTGATGAGTGGCGACGACCTACAAGAATCTCTTTTGTACTGTTCGCACGGCTGTGGCTCAGCACTCTGGGCGCGGGGCTGGGGAATCTCTGGGAGATTCCTGAGATATATTTACGGACTTTAAACAAGATTTTTAAGGTTTATTTAAGATTTCTGACAGATCGGGATAGTGACAGCGATCGCTTCTATCGTATATAGAAGTTGAAAGTATCGTTCCCAATTCACCCGCTCGGCAGTTCATTCGCACTTACGGTTTCATGAACATTTTGCCTAACTATTTCCGTTCCCTACTCTTGACGAGTTTTCTTAGCTTCACCGCCCCGATTCTGCTGTTCGCTAGTGTGTTGGCAAGTCTGTCCATACTAGGTTACATTCCTCTCCTTGAAGCAGTCAGTCAGTGCGGCAGAGCGGTAATTTTAGAGTTTCTTACCGTCTTCGGCAGCGGATGTTCCATTGAAGGTCTCCTGGTAATCGGTTTTACCTGTAGTGTTGCTGGAGCCATGTTTGACACCTACGCCTTTTATCGTTACCAAAATTTACGTGGAAATTAATCTTTCGCGATCGCTTTCGTCGTTGCCAAATCCCCAACCATCAACAAGCGTTCTGTTGCGCGATCGCAGTTCTGACAGAATTTGTTAGAGAATGCCGTCTCTACCCAAAGTCTCTACCCAAGTTAGGTAATTGTGCCCCCAAAAGCGAGGCACAACCACAAAAGACTTACTTTACAGATTCCACCGATCGCAATTTCGCTTCATTTGTGTCGGATCTGGTCGTAAATCTTCAAATATTCCGCCCCTGGATCTTTCCACGAGTAGTCATACTCCATACCCTGGAGCGCAAGCTGACAAAACTCTTCGGGATGGTTGTACCACACCTTAAAAGCACGCTCCATTGCTGATTCAAACGCAGGCTCATCACTGTGCTCGAACACAAAACCATTCCGTTTTTCCGGGGGCTTTGTTTGGTCGTAGTCTCGGTCAAACACAGTATTCACCAGTCCACCAACTGCCCGCACGACTGGCACCGTGCCGTACTTTAAGCCAATCATCTGAGTCAGTCCGCACGGTTCGTAGTTGCTAGGGACAATAATCATATCCGCCCCGGCATAGATCAAGTGGGATAACTCTTCATTAAAGCCAAGTTCTAGATGAACGTCAGGATTCTCATTCAAAAAGGCTTTTTCGTGCTGGAAATGGGTATTGATTCCCGGTTCCGTTGCCGAACCCAACAACACAAATTGCGCCCCATTGTTGAGTGCGTAGTAGATCGCATGATGGACAAGATGAACGCCTTTTTGAGCGTCTAAACGACCGATGTAGGCAATGATAGGTTTATCAACGTCGCGGAGCAAAAGTCTCTCCCGGAGGGCTTTTTTAGTCTCGGCTTTCCCTTCTAGATTCTCTTTGCTGTAATGAGTGGGTATATAGCGATCGCTTTCGGGATTCCAAAAATCAGGATCGATGCCGTTGAGTACGCCAGTGAATTTATCCTGGTGCAGATGTAAGGTATGACCTAAACCAGATCCAATCTCCGTGCAACGCGCTTCCCAAGCATGGTGAGGCGAAACTGTCGTCACGGCGTTGGCGTAAACAATCCCCCCTTTCATAAAGTTCAAGGCAAAAGGGTTGAAGTTGTCTTGGAGGCGATCGTAAGTGAAGTAGTAAGATTCGTTATTCAGCCCGGTTGCCCACAGGGTCTCTTTACCGCCCATCCCTTGATGTTTGAAATTGTGAATGGTGTAGCAAACCCGTTGAAGACCCATCTCATACTTGTAATTCTCGAAGAGCATGACTGGAATTAAGCCGGTCTGCCAGTCATGGCAATGAATGATATCGGGTCGCTTGTTGCTTTGGAGGAGAAATTCTAAAGCGGCTTTGCTGAAGAACGCAAACCGCATATTGTCGTCGTTACACCCGTAATAACAGCCTCGATTGAAGAAATTATCTTCAGAGTGGGGTTCGATAAAGAAACACAGCCGCCCGTGTACCCAGCCGCAATAAACAGAACAGTGGACTTTACCGCCATACCAGGGTACCCACAAATCGCGGTAAGCATCGTGAAGTCCCCAGATGTGGTCGTACCGCATGCAATCGTACTTAGGCAAAATCAGCTCGACGCAATTTCCCTGATTTTCTAACTCCCGACTCAGCCCGTAAACGACATCTCCCAAACCACCAGCTTTGATGACCGGAGCGCATTCAGAGGCAATTTGTACGATGTACATCCTTACTCCTCCTGAGATAGAAATCTATTTTCTTAATTTCACAAAAGTATATATACACCTCAGCAATAGCGACCCCGCCATTCGGTATAAACAAGCCGAACACCGTGGTTTGATTCCGGCTGCGTCCGCTGAATGCGACCCGTAGAATAGACAAAGCTCGTCTGAGTTCTTTTGGAGGCGATCGCAAATGGTACGGACACCATCTAAACCCTTAACCTTGGAAGAGTTTCTGAAGCTACCAGAAACCAAACCCGCCAGTGAATACATTGAGGGACAAATTATTCTAAAGCCAATGCCGCAGGGGAAACACAGCATAATTCAGACAGAACTACCCACGGTTATCAACACAGTTGTTAAGCCTCAGCGTGTTGCAAGAGCTTTTTCAGAACTGCGATGTACTTTTGGCGGACGTTCAATTGTCCCTGATGTCTCAGTATTTATCTGGGATAAAATTCCCCGCGATGATAATGGCGAAATTACTAACGTTTTTCAGATAGCTCCTGATTGGGTAATTGAAATCTTATCGCCCGACCAAAGCCAAACGAAAGTTACAAAGAATATTCTGCATTGTCTAAAATATGCAACTCTAATGGGTTGGTTGATCGATCCAAAAGAGCAAACAGTATTTGTTTATCTTCCAACTCAACTTTTAGAATTATTTGATGAACCAGAACAGCAACTTCCCGTGCCATCTTTTGCTAATGAACTGCGACTGACAGTAGAAGAGTTGTTTGGTTGGCTGTTGGCGTAACTTAAATTAAATAGCGATCTCGTCTTGGTCTGTTTGAGTTAGGCGATCGCTTTCAATATGTTTATCCAGGAAAATCTCTAGCTTTCTTCTACCGATGTGGAAGAAAGATGGTTGTAATAAGCAACTTATTGTAATACAATATAATACACAGAGCTTTAATGGAATTATAGTTAGTTATGGATAGTAACAAAGTTAGAGATTTTGCTGAGCGTTTTAAAAAGTTTTATTACTACAGAGCTTTGCTTTGTGAAAAGTTAATTAACAGTGAGGTAGTCATAAGAGGACATATGCTAGAGCTGTCTCCTCCAGAGTTTAACCCTTTTCAAAATCTTTCTGTTGAAGCCTACGTGGTAGGGTTTGCTGCTCTCGATGGTTTATCGTCTGTATGGCAGGCACTCAGCACACCAACAACAACAAAAATCGGCAACCAACAAAGATTTGTCTCTTTTTTGCTGAATGTAAAGGTAGAGAAGTATTTAGATCGTGTGAGTACCCCTTTCCTAAATTACTTTTTGAAAAAAGATAAAATTGAGGAACCTTTCACGCAAGAGATTCAAAATCAATGGGTCAATAACAGAAAGCAGAATGAATCCCATAGAGTTTACTGCGATCCTACAATTGATCAACTTAAGGATTTATATATAAACTGCCACAAACACAACACTATTCCTCCCGAACAAATCATCAAGGATATAGACGCTGTGCTTACCAAGTTTACATATGCCGCGCTTATATATAAATACTATCGATGCCCATTTGTTCATGAATTCCGCGCCTCTCAATATGCTGCTTGTTTTAACCAAGGACAGCACATCTCTGTCAGAGAGATTTTCTCGGACATATCACCATCTGGAAAAGTGATACCTCGTGATGAGGTTAAACCTCAGTTAGATGTTGGTATTAGTGTCTTAACAGAAAGTATTAAGAAAGGTGCCGATATTGTCTATGACCTAATAATAGAAAAACAGTTAACAGATATTCCCTACAGCTCTAGTGATGAGATTGATATAGCAAAAAAAGTTAAGAGATCGAAGGACGACTGCCCTTAGCATATTCATTGCCAAAAATACGCTTACCCTTCGCATAAGATCCATTAGATCCACCTAAGATATCGAATGTAGTTAATTTCTCAATCCTTCATAGAATGAAATGATTTAAGTCGTCTGTAGATAAGAACTTGCCAAGACTTCTGTAATGTCAGTAAATAGCTTAATAGATTCTTAAATGGTTAAACTAAAAGATTCTCTAACTTTAGTTAAGGTTGTAAAATCGCTGTAGGCCATAAGCTAAAACAAAATAACTTAAATTAAGTATAAGTGCGAAGCTTTACTAGGCGAGCGATTACTGTACTGTTAAATATCAAATACTTCTAATTCTTAGAATTATCAGAAACGAGGAAAGAGCAATTAGCCTAAAGAAGTAGCGCGATCGCTCTCACCCAATCAGCCATAAGCAGCGAGGAAAGAGCGATAGCATCCTTACTGAATGAGAATTACTGCCTCTTCTGCCTTGGTATTTAGCGCTTTTTTCAATTCTTGCCCAACTTTCCCAATCAGTTCGTCAAAAGCTTCCTGATTCTCTGTTAGTTGTTGTCTAAAAACCTTCTCTAACTCAGGTTTCATTTGCTCGCAGGTAGAGTCGATCTTGCTATCGCTCAAAAGAAGAGAACGAGTCCAACTCGGAACATCTACTTTTGTCTTAATTGCTTCTTGGGTTTTGCTGCGGGTGATCTCCACTCCGGCGGCAAGAACGGAGGCACCATAGATTAGCACGATAGGCCAGGTCAAATGTCCAGTTAAAATTAGAGCGATGATACTACCGACAGTCCCTCCACCAATCACCACATTGACAATAAATCCCACCGTTTCGGCAAGAATCGTGTCGCCAATCGATAAGTCTGGACTAACCACATCGGGGTCGATACTTTCCTCAAACCTCAAGCTACTTCTGGGTATCTGAAACTTTTGACAAATGGGGTCGGTTTCTTCGGCTAATTCGGGTTGGATCTTGCTGTTAAACCAAGTGGCACATTGAGTATTGACAATTTGCCGAGCGCCAGGGCTTTCAATCCACTGCTCGGCCTGCTTTTTCATAGACTCTTCCAAATCAGCCAAAGTGCGTATTTTGTTGTTTTGCCAGTTTTTTAAACTTGGTTGAATTGTGCTTTCAATCAGCCCCTCTGATAGTGGCTTAGCCAGCAATTCGATTAACTCTGGAATATGTTTTTTGACCAGATCTTTTAACTTTTTTGAGTCAAATAGTGTATTGACCTCTTCTTTAAAGGCAGCAGCACGCAGATCCCATCTTCCTACCCGCGCTAAACCCAAGGCAATGCATCGTTCGGGTTCTGGATCGGGGCGAACTTGAGTATCTGGTTCCGGGAAGATTTCCTCGCAAATCTGGCGCGTAAATTTCATCCGGGATGCACCCCCAGTCATCAGCAAAAGTTGCGGTACAAAACCTTGTTTTTCAAGCCTTTCTTTCGCCTCATTCACTGATTCCCGGAACGAATGAAGCCAACTCTTGCCGCCCAATTCTGGCAAAGATTGATTCAAGATTTCATCCATAACCGCTTTATTAACTTGAGGCACAAAGTAAATCTGTTCGTTGATCGACTCAAAGCCGCGTGCAAAGGATTGTGGATTGCTGTATACCTGCTCGTTAGAAAAGTAATCTTCCTTCGCTTTGCGGCAAGCAAGTTCGCAACGCGCTTGGTGATGAGGATATGCCTCAAATACTCGTTCAAGCAACGCTTTTTCCTCGTGGTTGGCGAGAGTCTGGGCAAAAATTGCTTTATCGATTAGAGAAGCTCCCAGCGCATTACTTCCGAAATCTATCGGGATTTCGTGCAAACTTTTAACCAGAGTAAAATCTGTCGTTGAAGAGCCAATATCAACAATTAGCACCGACGATTTAAGTTTGTCATAAGAAAGCTTCCCGGCTTCCTTAGCTTGCATGAAAGCCGCCCGCGACTCTGGGACAACGCTGACTAAAGGAATACCAGATTCCTTCAGTAACTTTTGGTATTCTTCTCGTTCGTCAACAGACCATCCTGAAGGGCATCCGACGTAAAATTGGCTAGTTTCTCCACCTTCAATCTGTTTGCTTTCTTTCAAAAGGCGGTAGTAAGTTTCTAGAAACTTGCTGATTGTTTCCCGATAAGTTGGGTCAGTATTTGGTTTTTGTTTGAAAGCGATTTTGAGCTGAGTAACGCCAGCTTGGATTAATGCTTGTTCTCCAATCATATAACCGATATCGGGATGCCAAGCTAGTGCTGTGATTTGAACTTTTTTATTATTAACTTCAAGCATCCCTGGCGGCTCGATGCTCTCCACTCTCGCCTGAGCGACAGCGGTTTCACCGTGCCCCAGATCGAATCCGATAGTTTCTAAAACTTCCATTTCTATACTTTCCGCTAATCAACCATGTAAATGAGAGTTTTGATCCCCCCAACCCCCCTTGAAAAAGGGGGCTAAGAAAAAAGGGAAATACTATCTAAATGAAGATGCGACTACAAACAGCCACGATGACAAGACATCTTACTCCCTAGCCTCGGAGTATGCTGGCTCAATAACTCGACCGCGTCGGAGCAGGCGATCGCCTTTAAACAAAGCGGGAGTTATCGTTACAGACTCTTTCGCGGCAGGATCGATACTTGGCTCGAAATCAAAATACTCGCGATGCGTATCGTTCCCTTGGTAAATCTGAACCCGAATTCCCTGCTCCATTAAAATCTGTGGCAGCAATTTGGTGAGTTGAAGTGACATCTGGGGTTTCTCTAGAATTGACGCACCCATGAGTCTCTGAAGCAGATTCAACAGTTCTGGTAGCTCTTCTATTCCACTAGCATCCAGCGGTTTTTTTACTTCCTGAGTCCGGGCGACTGCCAAATCAATGGTGTTCAGGGCATCGGTCAGGTTGTCTAGAAAGACTTGGCTATCGACCCGGACGATCGGCTGGGGCGCTTCTACAGGTTGAAGAGAAACTGAACGATTGGCGCGATCGCGTTTATCGATTTGGAACACCACTTCTAGTCCAACCAGCAGAGACACCAGCAAGATATCCATCCAAGCTCCTGGTGCATCTGAAGCCAAGGAGAATAGAGAATCTAAAATGCCTATGCAGATGAGCCCCTGTAGCACTTTCAGGATTATGGTTTTGGGAGAAACCTTTCTGGCTGGGTTAGCACTCTGCTGAGGCTCTGGCTCCGAAATCGCCTCATTAGCAGCGGTAAGAGTCCCCAAGGACTGCCGCAAAGTGTCCAGGAATAAAGAAGCCAGACGTACCTGAGCGACGCTTAACTCGCCAACATAACTGCTCTGAATATTATCGAGTCGCTTTTGAACCAGCTTAACGACCTGCTCCGGGCTAGTTGCCTTATCGATCTCTGTCTGAACTTCGCTCCGTTCTTTGGTAAAAAGTGTATATAGTGTTTTCATCGCAAATTAAGACTTCAGCGTTGCTAAAATATTGAACAATCGGTTATTTTACTAAAATTTTATATGAATACTGAAGCTAGTTTTACAAATTGATTTTTATGTTTTTTTTAGGTCTAGGAAGCCGAGCCGTATTTTATTGAAAAGGTCATTTGTTAAATTTATTTAAATGGTGACAAAGTTAATTTAAAACTTTCTGCCTACCTTGATACTTTATCTATAAAAACTCGGTAAGGGATACTGCTATTTTTTAGCCGGCAGAATTTCTGATAAGAGCTTCCTGTATGGTACTTATCTATAAAGATAACTTTTACGGCTGATTCCAACTTCTACCCTAAGGAACAGCGCGATCGCTAGTGGATTATCAATGGCATTCTAGCGATCGCTTTCAGCAAAATTAGCCTAGAAGCAGTGGAGGCGATCGCCTTGATAGAGTAACCTTGAGCAAAATGAGTTAACTAAACTAAGCTTTACTGTTAAGATAGCTGCCAAATATTTTTATTTCGACTAGAACTGCGAGGCGGAGTTTCGATTGTATAACTTTTTGGGTAAAAGTTAGCAGACTGATGAGAATGCTGAATTCTACTTTAGAGCGAAACTAATAAAAAAGAATTCCCTCTAAGGTACGGAAATGAGAACTCGCCTTGGAGGTATAACCGAACCTACTATTTTTTAAACCGCTGTTAAGCTCAAGCCACCTTTAGACATTGAGCATCATGGGAAAGGTAGCTGGAATTAGTTTAGGTGCGACAAATTCTTGTATTGCAGTGATGGATGGTAAGCAACCCATCGTCATCACCAACGCTGAAGGATTCCGCCTCACTCCTTGTGTTGTAGTTTACACTAAGAACGGGGACAAATTGGTTGGTGGAATTGCCAAACGTAACGCAGGGATGCAGCCAGAAAACAGCTTTTACGCTGTTAAACGCTTTATTGGACGCAAATACGACGAAGTCATCAACGCAGTAGATAAAGTTTCTTATCAAGTTCTACCCGATAACAATGGCGGCATTAAAATCAACTGTCATCGTATAGGCAAAGAATTTACCCCTGAAGAAGTTTCTGCCCAAATTCTGCGTAAACTTGTCGATGATGCCAGCAAATATTTGGGGGAAGAAGTAACTCAAGCGGTTATTACTGTTCCTGCCTACTTCAACGATTTTCAACGTCAAGCCACCAAAGAGGCTGGCAGATTAGAGAATTTAGAAATCCTCCGCGTCATCAACGAACCGACTGCTGCTTGCCTTGCCTACGAACTAGATAAGAAAAATAACGAAACTATCCTCGTCTTTGACTTAGGCGGTAGCACGTTAGATATTAGCATTCTGGAAGTAGGTGATGGTGTATTTGAAGTTTTGGCTAGCCGTAGCGACCCCGATCTTGGTGGTAACAACTTCGACCAAAAAATTATCGATTGGCTGACCAACCAATTTCAAAGTCAAGAAGGTCTCGACTTACGCCAAAATATACAGGCTTCCCAACGGCTTACAGAAGCAGCCGAAAAAGCAAAAATAGAGCTTTCCCTCCTTACGCAAACAGAAGTTGACCTACCCTTTATTACAGCCACCCCAGATGGGCCAAAACATCTCAACGCTACCCTTACTAGAGCTGAATTTGAAGAAATGTGTTCTGAGCTTTTAGCTCGCTGTCGCCTTAACATCGAACAAGTAATTAAACAGGCGAAACTAAGCCTTAGTGACATTAATGTTGTTGTCCTGGTTGGTGGTTCTAGCTGCATTCCGGTTGTCCAAGACTTAGTGCAGGAGGTGACGAATCAAGAACCCTTGAAAAGCATTAACCCGGACGAGGCTGTAGCAATTGGGGCTGCTATTCAGGGGAAAGTAGCCAGAAGAGACAATTCCATTTATTGCATGAGGGATGTCACTCCTTTATCTTTGGGAATCGAAACTATAGAGGGTACTATGACAAAAATTATCTCCCGTCATAGTAATATTCCTGTCATCAAATCTCAAAAGTTTTATACTGCAACTTATGGGCAAACCAGTGTAGAAATAAATATTTTAAGGGGTGAACGAGAATTCGCTAAAGATAACCAGAGTTTGGGGATTCTTCGATTAGATGGGCTTTCTTTGGAGAGAACAGAAATTCAAGTAACTTTCGACCTTGATGCCAATGGTATTCTGAATGTTTATGCCAAAGAAATAAGCACCGGAAAAGAGCAATTAATTAGCATTATCGGCGCTGCCACTATCCCTGCAACTGAAGTGGAGAGTATGGTGAGAGATGCAGAACGCAATGCTGAAGCCGATCGCATACTTCGCCAAAAGATTGACATGGCGAACTTGATAGAAGCTCGTAAAAATGAGGGACAAAAACTTAAAAGTTACTCTTTGAAACTAACCTCCAACGATAACTCAGATTTCAAGACTGGAGATTTTACCAAGATGAATGATGCTTATCGGGTTCTTTTTAATTTGACGAATAACTTGGTAGAGCAAGTGCTTGCCGCCCAGAAAAGGCAAATCGAAGGACTATTAAAGAATTTGGAGAAAGCGATCGCTCAAGGGAATTATGATGAGATCAAGTCGCTTGGTAATGAATTGCAACAACTCATGATGCAGATAGGTGATGCTGCTTCACCAAGAGCGATCGCGACTATTGACGATGAATTCTATGAAGTGATTTGAGCTGCGAAGGGTAGATATTCTACCCTTCCTCAGAGCGATCGCATCTTAATATCGCTTTCTTTTTGTGACGTTACACATCAGATTCCTCAACCCCGGCTCAATGGCGGCAGTAAACGGCTTTGTTGTAGCTATATGAAGTAGTATTCTCTTTCCTCCCTTAGCTGAGTAACTGGAAATTTTAGAGCCGGGATTTTATTTGCCAGATCGTTTCAAAGCTTGAAGATTCCGTGTTATTTGAGACGCAGACTTTTGATTTTTGACGATTGCTCGAAAAGCTCTTTATTGAGCTATTGGCTAATTGGAACAGCAATAGCATTCAAAACTGGCAGTAGTTTAATGCCGTACTCTGCCTCAAAAACGTCTTTTTTATAATCTAAACTCCAGATTTCTAAGGCACAATCATCATCGAGCTGAGTTGGCTTTAGGTGAAGCTGAAGTTCTTTCGTTTCTGCGTTGTATTCGCACTGCACTTGCCGAATTGCACCAATTTGTCTCCGGTCAAGAGCAACTGCTAATCTGAGCAAGGCACTCAACTGAGCAACGATCTGTCGGTGCTGTTTAGTCGGCAGATTTTGATAGTTCTCGTGCTTTTTCCTCGGCGCACTCTTGCGGTGATAGCGGGCTAAATTCGCAATTACATCAATTTCGGCTTCCGTATAGCCTAAAAGTTCACCATTGCGAATTAAGTAAAAAGAGTGTTTGTGGTGGGAAGAATGACTGATATGGTGTCCGCAATTGTGTAAAATTGCGGCTGCCCACAGTAGTTCCCGTTCTTCTGAACCCCAATGGTGGAGGATGCCTTGGGTTTGGTCAAATAAGCTAAGGGCGAATTCTGCAACTCGCTGAGAGTATTCCAGGTTGACACCGTATTTGCGGGCGGTTTTGATTACATTACGCTCGCGTACAGAACTTTGGTAGCGCAGCTTGTCTTCGATTAAGCCGTGAGCGAGCATCCAATCGACGATCACTCCTTCCCGGAGACTCCGTTCGCAGACCGTTAGCAATTCAGCGCCTAGCAGAGTCATCGCTTCTTGTAAAATAACCGCCCCGGCAACAATAATTTCTGACCGCCGCTCTGACATTCCTGGTATGGCGGCTCGTTCTAAGTAATTGAGCCTTCGCAAGCGATTCACTAAGTCTCTCAAGTCATTGAGACTCAGCTGGTAGCCATTTAGCGAAAAGGGGTTAGTACCTAGTTTTTCTCGCGCGTGTATCGTCACCAGCGTCTCAATCGTCCCGGACGTTCCCACTAAACGCGGCTGTTCCCCTGGTTGGAGAACTGCCCGCAATTCATCAACGGCTCGTTCTAGCTGTCCGCGCACATAAGCTTGTAGAGACTGAAATTCGCCATTGCTGATGGGATCGGTGGTAATAAATTCTGCGGTTAGTCGGACTGCACCGACTTTAGTGCTGCTGAGCGATCGCGGTTCGTGACTATCCCCTAAAATTAACTCGGTCGAACCGCCGCCAATGTCAATAATGATGTGGGGATGGTTATTTAATTCCATTCCCGACAGCACGCCTAAGTAAATTCTCCGGGCTTCTTCTTGACCGGAAATCAGGTTGACAGATAAGCCCAAGTCTGATTCTACTTGTTTTAAAAAGTCTCGCCCGTTGGGGGCTTCTCTTACCGCACTGGTTGCTACGGCGATTATTTGTTCGGCGTTGAGACTTTTGGCAATTCCCTGGAAACGGCGCAAGGCTGCGATCGCTCGTTCCATTGCCGCTGGCGTCAGATTTCCCGTCTTTTTATCGCGATCGCCCAGTCTCACCGTGTCTTTTTCTCTGGCAATAATCGAAAAAGCAGGCAGCTTGGGTTGAATTTGCACGACTACCATGTGCAGGGAATTGGTCCCTAAGTCAATCGCAGCGAGAATCCGATCTCGATCCACGCTAGGAGTTGAAACACCCGCAGAATTATCTTTAGCGTTGGCAACTAAATTGACCATTTCGATGTATCCAGGGTTGCAGAACCAGCCGAGATTTGATGAATAAGGATATTCTATAGGGGATAAAGATGTGATTAATGATATTTCTGGATACTCATTTTTCTAGACCATGCTGACCCAGCAAGAACATAAAGAAACAGAACCCACCTGGCTTACAGTCGTCCGGCTTTTGAGATGGGATAAGCCAGCAGGACGCCTGATATTGATGATTCCGGCACTATGGGCGGTCTTTCTGGCAGCAGCAGGAAAGCCACCGTTGCCGCTGGTAGGCGTGATTGTACTGGGTACTTTAGCGACCAGTGCTGCCGGGTGTGTTGTCAATGATTTGTGGGATCGGGATATCGATCCGCAAGTAGAAAGAACGCGATCGCGTCCCCTCGCCTCTCGCGCTTTGTCGGTCAAAACTGGCATCGTCGTTGCCTTGGTAGCGATGAGTTGCGCTGGGGTTCTCGCACTCTACCTTAATTCCCTTACTTTCTGGTTGTGCGTGGCGGCAGTTCCCGTAATTATTTTCTATCCCACCGCCAAGCGCGTCTTTCCAGTGCCTCAGCTAGTGCTGTCGATTGCTTGGGGTTTTGGCGTGCTGATTAGCTGGACTGCTGTAACTGCCAAGCTAGAAGAACCCACCTGGATTTTATGGGGCGCGACGGTACTCTGGACACTTGGATTTGACACCGTTTATGCCATGTCAGATCGGGAAGATGACCGGCGGATTGGCATTAATTCCAGCGCTTTATTTTTTGGCAATTATGCGGCTGAAGCTGTTGGTGTCTTCTTTACTGGCACGGTTATTTTGCTTGAATGGTTGGGAATTGTGATGGATCTAAAGCTTAGCTTTTGGATCGCTTTGAGTTTGGCAACCTTAGCTTGGATTTGGCAATATTCTCGACTCAGCCAGAAAGATATCCCAACGCCAGTATATGGGGAAACTTTTCGCCAAAATGTTTGGATTGGTTTTGTTTTACTGGCTGGAATGATTGCTGGTTCTCTGTAGTCTTGAGTGAGTTTTTTGAACATAAAGAACGCAAAGATACGCTGAGGAAAATGCTAATTCATTGCACTTTTATTACTTTGCCTACCTTTGCGTAAAACTCTGCGTACCTCGGCGTTAAAAATTTCAACGCTTAGGAGTAAGGTCAGCTTGCCATGAAAAAAACCCTAATTGGCGTTATGGGACCAGGAGCCAACGCCACAGAAACTGACTTAGAAAACGCTTATAAACTCGGTCAATTCATCGCCCAAGAGGGATGGGTTTTGCTGACTGGCGGCAGAAATGCTGGTGTGATGGATGCGGCGAGTAAAGGAGCAAAATTTGCTAATGGTTTAACAATTGGCGTTCTTCCCACTAACGATACCAGCGCGGTTTCTGATGCCGTAGATATTGCAATTGTTACCGATATGGGAAATGCGAGAAATAATATTAATGTTCTTTCTTCTGATGTTGTGATTGCCTGCGGCATGGGTGCAGGAACCGCTTCGGAAATTGCCTTAGCTTTGAAGAACCATAAAAAAGTGATTTTATTAACGAATCATCCAGAAAGTAAAGCTTTTTTCCAAAGCTTGTCTGAAGACTCTATTTTGATTGCCAATACTCCAGCAGCGGCAATCGAAATGGTTAGAGGAGTTTTGAGCGATCGCCATTAATTATCTCTTTGGGTAGATGCAACAGGGAGAAACTAGTGGGAGTCCTGCCTAAATTGGCACATAGCGTTGATTTTGGCTGTCTCTCGACTTTTAAGGTACAATCCAGTGGTTAAGTTTTATATCGCTAGCGATCGCAACCTCGATCGGACGAGACTTAGATCCTTAAGAAGAAAAAACTTCTCCCTTAGTTTTAAGCTAGAAAGCAGTTAGCAGAGGATTGAACACAATGGCATTTGAATTACCCCCTTTACCTTACGATCAAGACGCTTTAGAGTCGTCAGGTATGTCGGCGCGGACACTTGAGTTCCATTACGGCAAGCATCACGCTGCTTACGTGAACACTCTCAACAATCTAGTTAAGGACACAGAACTAGCCGACAAGTCGCTTGAAGAAATCATCAAGGCAACCTACAAAGCATCAGACAAAGCTGCTGTATTCAACAACGCTGCTCAGGTATGGAATCATACCTTCTATTGGAATGGCATCAAGCCAAATGGAGGCGGCAATCCGAGTGGCGAACTAGCGGAAAAAATTAACGCCAGCTTCGGTAGCCTTGACAAATTCAAAGAAGAGTTCAAAAATGCCGGAGGCACTCAATTCGGTAGTGGTTGGGCTTGGCTAATCAAGGATGGCGATACCCTAAAAGTAACCAAGTCTCCGAACGCAGAAAACCCGATTGCCTACGGACAAACTCCCTTGCTAACAATGGATGTTTGGGAACACGCCTACTATCTGGATTACCAGAATAGTCGTCCCAACTTTATGCAGAACTTTGTTGACCACTTGATCAACTGGGACTTTGTTGCCCAGAATTTAACGGCATCTGCTTAAATAACAGCTGATGTTTCAGTTACATCAAATTTAATCATCTGGAAAACAGCCACGTTAGTAGTGGCTGTTTTTTTATTATCTGTAAACTTCGGCTGCCTGTATCTTTAAAGAAGATAAATTCCCACCAGATAAATCATGGATAGCAAAGAACTAGCCCAATACATTGAAGCCACAGATAGCATTTCCAAGCCTTGGCTATTAGTGCAATTGCGGCTAAAAAAACTCCAAGAACGCCGCCCGACTATCTCTCCAGAGGAATATGTTCAAGAATTAGCAGATATTCATCAGGACTTGATGAATCTGGGTGAGTGGTGGCGGGGAAGGGAAGATGAGGTATTTGGTTAATAAAACTCATCGAATCGCTATCGTCAGCTGGGCAGAGGCTTGGCAAGGCGTGCGGGTGAAGTATCCAGTTAAAGGAGGGAGTAGCGATCGCTCGCCCGGAGCCTGCCTTGAGAGCATAAACCTATCGCTTTTGCATGAGGTCATGATATTTAACGCCTTTCTGTAGATAGGTTTTGGGTCATCTAAGTCAGGATACGATGAATTAATAACACAGCCAGAATTAAGATAAGCGCATTTTAAAAATGAGTGGTAAAACAATCAGCGCGAATCTGCGATCAATTCAGATGGAATTCACTGGTTGGTGTTGCAAGTAACAATGAATACCTGCCAGCCTGACTGCCATTAGAATTATGTCAAAAGCGAAAAAGACCGCAGCAACACACCATAATATTGACCTAAACCATCCGCAGTACTATTTCAACCGCGAACTCAGCTGGTTGGAGTTTAACAATCGAGTTTTGCATGAAGCGATCGATCCTCGGACGCCGCTGCTAGAACGCCTGAAATTCATGGGGATTTTTAGTGCCAACTTCGACGAATACTTCATGGTGCGCGTCGCTGCTCTTAAGCAACAGGTGGAAGCAAAAGTGAGCCAGCTGACGCCCGATGGTCGGACACCAAGCGACCAGCTAGAAGAGATTAGCTTGGCAGCGCGACCTCTGGTAGCACAACAGCATCAACACTTTGAGAAAGCATTGCGACCCTTGATGACCGCGCAAGGCATTCATCTTTTAGACTACGTGGATCTGAACCAGGAACAGCGGGCTTACCTGCAAAACTATTTTGAAGAGCAAATTTTCCCAGTTCTGACCCCCTTAGCTGTTGATCCCAGCCATCCTTTTCCCTATATGTCTAACCTCAGTCTGAATCTGGCTGTGGTGGTGAAAGACCCAGACACGGGGGAAGAACTGTTTGCCAGAGTGAAAGTCCCAAAAGTTTTACCTCGATTTTTGCCCTTACGGTTGGAGTCCGGGCTGGGAAGTCGGTCGTCTGGACTCGAAGAGGAACGATTCCGGAATGAACGCCTGATTTGGATGGGTGTGCCCCTAGAACAGGTGATTGCTCATAATCTAGAGTCACTGTTTCCGGGGATGAATATCCAGGAATATCACCCCTTCCGAATCACTCGCAATGCAGATTTGGAGGTGGAAGAAGATGAAGCCGACGATCTGATGCTGGCGATTGAGCAAGAACTGCGGAAACGTCGGGTGGGTGGTTCGGCGGTACGGATGGAAATTCAAGCTTCAATGCCCGAATCCATGAAAGGGATGCTGATGCGGGAACTGGGGCTGTTGGAGCGGGATGTTTACGAGGTGGACGGGCTATTGGGGCTGGCAGACTTGATGTACTTCATGCAATTGCCACTCCCGGAACTGAAAGACCCTGTGTGGACGCCAGGGATACCCCCACGCCTGCGGCGGCTCAGTGAAGGAGATTTGGATGAGGGAGAAGATATTTTCTCGGTCATTCGCACCGCAGATTTGATGGTTCACCATCCTTATCAATCTTTTGGAGGAACGGTACAGCGCTTCATTACCCAAGCGGCAATCGATCCAAATGTGCTGGCGATTAAAATGACTCTCTACCGAACATCTGGGGACTCGCCGATTCTCAATGCCCTAATTACAGCGGCTGAGCATGGCAAGCAAGTAGCGGTTCTGGTGGAACTAAAAGCCCGTTTTGATGAAGAGAACAATATTAACTGGGCACGCAAGTTAGAACAAGCGGGCGTACATGTGGTCTATGGGTTGGTGGGTTTAAAGACGCATACCAAAGTGGTTTTGGTGGTACGCCGAGAAGAAAACCAAATTCGCCGGTATGTCCACATCGGCACGGGGAACTATAATCCCAAAACCGCTCGGATTTATACAGATGTGGGGCTATTAAGCTGCCGTGAAGACTTGGGGGCGGATTTGACGGATTTGTTTAATTACTTGACGGGTTACTCGCGGCAACGGTCTTACCGCAAGTTGTTGGTGTCGCCGGTGAACTGCCGCGATCGCTTTTTGAGCTTGATCCGCCGCGAGATAGAACATTGCCATCATGGCAAAAGCGGTCGAATTGTCGCCAAGATGAATTCACTGACAGATCCCCAACTCATTGCCTCGCTTTACGAAGCTAGCATCGCTGGGGTAAAAATCGATTTGATTATCCGCGGAATTTGCTGTCTGCGACCTGGTGTGGAAGGAGTCAGTGAAAATATCCGGACGATTAGTGTTGTCGGGCGTTATCTAGAACACTCGCGGATTTTTTACTTTCAAAATGCTGGCAGTGAGGAAGTTTATATCGGCAGTGCTGATTGGATGCGCCGCAACTTGGATCGACGAGTAGAAGCGATCGCGCCAATAGAAGATCCCGAAATTTCTAAAGATTTACAAGAAATCTTAGGAATTATGCTCGCCGATAACCGTCACGCTTGGGATTTACAACCAGATGGTCGTTACATCCAACGCCATCCCGGTGACAAGGAAAGAGAACAAAGTGCCCAGAAAATTTTGATGGAAATGGCACTGCAATAGGGCGGTGGGAAATGAGCGTGTTGAGTTTTGAATTTTGAGTTTTGAATAAAAAAGAGTGCTTTAATTCAAAACTCAACACTGATTCCTTGAAACTTTTTCCGAATTATCCATAACCCCTAACATCGATTCCCCCTCCCCCCCTTGCCAACTGCTCCAGACCGTCCGACACTGGTTTTGGGAGTTGACTGGCAATCGAGAGGTTTGAAGTGAAAAAAGTTCTAAGCATTATTCTCGGAGGTGGCGCTGGCACCCGCCTTTACCCGCTGACCAAGTTGCGAGCGAAGCCAGCCGTGCCTCTGGCAGGAAAGTATCGCCTAATCGATATTCCGGTCAGTAATTGCATTAACTCAGAAATTTACAAAATCTACGTTCTGACCCAATTCAACTCAGCTTCCCTCAACCGCCATATTGCCCGCGCCTACAGTTTCGCAGGGTTCACAGAAGGGTTTGTGGAGGTGCTAGCCGCCCAGCAAACGCCAGAAAACCCCAACTGGTTCCAAGGCACTGCCGATGCTGTCCGTCAGTATCTCTGGCTGTTGGATGAGTGGGATGTTGATGAGTACCTGATTTTGTCAGGAGATCATCTCTACCGCATGGACTATCGCCAGTTCGTGCAACGCCACCGCGACACTAATGCCGATATCACCCTCTCCGTTGTGCCAATGGATGAGCGACGGGCGTCCGATTTCGGCTTAATGAAAATCGATGATACCGGACGGGTGATAGATTTCAGCGAAAAGCCTAAAGGCGATGCTCTCAAGGAGATGCAGGTCGATACGACAACGCTGGGATTGAGTGCGGAACAAGCGAAGAAAAATCCCTACATCGCCTCAATGGGGATTTATGTCTTCAAAAAAGACGTGCTGATGCATCTGCTGCAAACTAACCAAGAGCGAACCGATTTTGGTAAGGAGATTATCCCCGCTTCGGCGCAGGATTATAACGTTCAAGCTTATTTATTTAATGACTACTGGGAAGATATTGGAACGATGGAGTCGTTCTACGAGGCGAACTTGGCTCTCACCAGACAACCGCAGCCGCCTTTTAGTTTCTACGATGAGGATGCTCCGATTTACACTCGCGCTCGTTATTTACCGCCCAGTAAGCTGTTAGATTGCCAAATCACCGAGTCGATTATTGGGGAAGGCTGCATCCTGAAAGAATGCCGGATTGAGCATTCAGTTTTGGGAGTGCGATCGCGCATTGAATCGGGTTCCTTAATTGAAGACTCCCTTGTCATGGGTGCCGACTTATACCAACCCTTCGCCGAACGACAAGCTCACTGTGAAGACGGTAAAGTTCCGTTGGGAATTGGTTCGGACACCCGGATTCGCCGCGCTATCATTGACAAAAACGCCCACATTGGTTGCAATGTGCAAATCATTAACAAAGACAGGGTGGAAGAAGCCAACCGTGAAAGCGAAGGTTTCTACATCCGTAGCGGGATTGTTGTGGTACTGAAAAATGCCGTGATTCCGGATGGAACCGTCATTTAGGATGGAAATTAGTTCGGGGAGTTGCTAATTGGGAAAAAGTTGAAGTAGAGACGCGATTCTCGCGTTTGAATTTGGGTTTTGAATTAAAGAACTCTCTTTAACTCAAAACTCAAAACTCTGATTACTTACTCCCAACACCGAAACATGACTCGATTAATTCTCCTAATTGGGTTGCCCGGTAGCGGCAAATCTTCTCTGGCACAAAAGCTCGTAGCAGAATGCCCTCAGCATCGGCTGATTGCCACAGACGCAATCCGGGAACAACTGTTTGGGGATGAAGCGATTCAAGGGTCGTGGCTGTTGGTGTGGAGCGAAGTACAGCGCCAATTAAGCCAAGCAGTTGAGGAGAAAAGACAAGCGATTTTCGACGCGACGAATGCGGCTCGTAAACATCGCCGGGAAGCGCTCGCTACTTCTCGCGATCGCGGTTTTACCCACATTACCGGCTTGTGGCTGGATACGCCAGTGCAGGAATGTCTAGAAAGAAATCGATTAAGACTCCGCCAAGTTCCAGAAGAAGTTATTTTACAGATGCACCGCCAACTGGTAGACGCTCCGCCCACCCTAGCTGATGGACTCGATCGTTTAATCCGTTATTCAGCGACAAGTACGGAAATCGCGATCGCCTCAGTGCGGAAAAGCCGAACTTATATCCATTGACTGATTTGATACCCTATCTCTGAGAAGGTAAAAAATAAAACTTAAACTAAATATTTAGAGGAGAGGAGGGAGGTTGATGGCTGCGACCGATTTTAAAGACTATTACGCCATCCTGGGAGTTACTAAAACCGCTAGTGCCGATGAAATCAAAAAAGTCTACCGGCGACTGGCACGAAAGTACCACCCCGACATGAACCCTGGCAACAAAGAAGCTGAAGCTCGCTTCAAGGAAGTCAGCGAAGCCTACGAAGTGCTATCCGACCCAGAAAAACGTAAAAAGTACGATCAGTTCGGACAGTACTGGAAACAAGTCGGGGAAGGATCGTCACCCTATCCAGGCGGAGTGAACGTTGATTTTGGCGGCTTTGACTTTAGTCAGTACGGCAGTTTTGATGAATTTGTCAACGATCTCCTGGGCGGATTAGGGGGTGCCAGTGCCCGTTCTGGCGGTCGTGCTGGACGCCGCACGACTTATCGCACTTCTACAGGCCCCACTGGGTATACAGACTTTGGCGGGTATTCTGGCTTCGATCCGCAAGCCGCCGCAGCCGCCGATCGAGAAGCGGTCATTAAACTCAGCCTATCCGAGGCTTTTCATGGCGTCCAGAAGCGTTTAGATTTAGGCAATGAAGCCATTGACGTTCGGATTCCTCCGGGTACAAAACAAGGCAGTCGAATTCGCGTCAAAGGCAAAGGTTCAGTCAGCCCCTATACTCAGCAGCGGGGTGACTTATACTTAACCGTGGAGCTGCTGCCCCACTCGTTCTTCCAATTCGATGGTGATAATCTCGTCTGCGAAGTGCCGGTAACGCCAGATGAAGCCGTGTTGGGGGCACCCGTGGAAGTGCCGACGCCGGATGGTTCTGTCACTGTCAACGTTCCCCCTGGTGTCCGTTCGGGACAATCTCTGCGGTTGCGCGGTAAAGGTTGGCCCAACCCTAAAGGCGGACGTTCCGATCAGCTGGTAAAGATTTTGATTGTGACGCCGAAAGAACTCAGTGCTACGGAACGAGAATATTACGAGAAAATCCGGGAGAACCGCACCTTCAATCCCCGCAGCAATTTGCCGCAGGTACGGCTGTAGACGTTATCCGAGCTTTTCATCTGAACCCCACCCCTTACTCTCCCCCAAAGAGGTAAGGGGTTTCATTTAGGGGGAAGGAGTGGTTGTTTGTGCCGGTTCAGGAGAAGCAGTGGTCGTTTCAGCCGGTTCAGGTGAGGGAGCCGGAGGGTTTTCCACGCCGATATCAAGTTGATAATCAACGGGCTGGGAAGCTTCGGAAACAACGATGAATTCGTAGTAGCCTGATTGAGGCAAGGTTCCCGACCAAGTTTTTTCGGTGGAGTCTTCGAGGATTGGGGGAAATGTACTCGTTGGGGGGTAAAGGGAAAGCCGCAGTTTTGAACTCCCCGTAAAGTTAACTGCTAATAATTGATTTTGGGCAAAGTTGCCGATGTAGGCTTTTCCTTCTCCTGGTTGGAGGGTGCCGCTGACTCGTTTGCCCACTGCCCCTGGAGCAAAGCGAATTGTTTCCAGCGCCTCTTGAGATTGCACTGCTTTGACTTTCTCCCCAGCGATCGCGTGCCAGATTTGACCGACTGGCTGATTGAGAAAATCTCTGCCCCGCTGTTCTGGAAATACTTGGAAAAATGCCACATCTGCGAGATCGTAGAGGGCGCGACTGCTCAGGTTTCGCTGGTTGACTTGCCCTTTCCAGCGATCGCGATCCGCTGCACCATAGCTTCCTAAACGCTGTCTCGCTGCGCCTGGTAATTTCGCCTGATCTAGCTTATCGAGCAATTCAGTTGCGATCCGATCCCATTGCTCTCGTAATTGCTCATTTTCTGGCCCATTCCCCAGCGTGCGCCCTCGTTGATTGGGGTTCTGAGTCCAGAAAACTTCATTCACCCAGTTGACATAGAAATTGTAGTTAACGCCGAGACTTTGACGGCGATCGCGCAGCTGTTGCTTGCGTGCCTGTTCCGCAGGCGAAAACTGCGAGGAAGGATTTTCCTGATCGACGGGCGGCGAAGAACTGGGTGAGGGTGTGGCATCGGAGGTTTCTTCCCCAGACTTCGATAGTGATTGTATCCAAAGATTGCCAGCCCACCAGCCGATTCCAGTCGCGCCCGTAATCAGCAGCGACACGACCAAAGTTTTTCCCACTAAACCGAGAAAGGGAGATTGCGGTTTGGGGGCTGGCGGCGGTAATGGATTGGGGGTTGGGATCGGCTGGGTAGCGTTGGCGATTGGCTGGGGTGAGTTGGCGATTGCCTGGGGGGGCGGGGGAATTTGGGCACGAGCCACCACCATTGTCGGTGCCATCGGGGGTTTGGTGGGTGGCTGAGTGGGAGGAAGATCGGGTGCTGGGGCAGGCGAATGGGCAGATGAAAGGCTCTGTAACACAGCGCTGGCAGATTGATAGCGATCGCCCGGTCGTCGTGAAAGCATTTTATCCAATACTGCTCCCAGAGCGGGGCTAAGGTTCACGTCCCGCCGCCAGTTCCACAAAAGCGTTCCATCGTCGATTAGCTCTTGCGGCTGTTTACCCGTGAGCAACACCAACATCGTTGCTGCCAAAGCATATAAATCGCTATGGGGAAACACAATTCCCCGTTGCATCTGTTCATCGGGGGCGTATCCGGGCTTACCTAACCGAGTATGGATGGTCGCTGTTTCCATCCCTGGTGTCTCGTTAAACTCCGATTCTACGGTGGCTGCGACTTCCTTGACGCCACCGAAGTCAATCAAAACGGGCAGTTGGTCAGAAGCTCGCGAAATCATGTTATCTGGGGCAATATCGCGGTGAATGACCCCCATCGAATGGATATATTCTAGAACTGGTAAAATTTGCAGCAGAATCTGCCGTACCTCTGCCTCGCTAAACCGCGCTCCTTGATGTTTCCGACTTTCGAGAAGCGCGCGATAAGTTTGACCTTCCACATAGTCTTGGACTAAAAACAGGCGTCCGTTCCCTCGCTGGTTTACCCGAAATAACTCTCGAAAGTTGGGAATTTGCGGATGTTTCAGCTTGTAAAGGACACCCGCTTCCCGCTCAAATAGTTCGGAAGCTTTTTGCAAAGCGTAAGTGCCTTGCACCTTGGGAGCAAATTCCTTTAAAACACAGGCTTCGTTGAAGCGGTTGAGGTCTTCAGACAAATAAGTGCGTCCAAAGCCACCGTGCCCCAATTCGCGCACAATTCGATAGCGATCGCCCAGCGTCATCCCCGGTAAAACAGTATTACTCACCACAGCAGGTAGTGGTTCGCCACAATGCTGGCAAAAGCGACCATCGATGGGATTCTCGTGTCCTTTGGTGCAATAGAGGGGCATGATTAACCTGGGGCAATTCTGTGGAAGATCCAGTAACGGTATAACAAATTGACCGAGATTCTACCAAGTAATGCGATCGATGAAAGCGATTGAAAGCGATCGCCTTCCCTACGTTAGCCTGATCTTAAATACAAAACTGAGAGGGAGGACAATGCTAGAAGAACAACGTCAACGGGTACTCACCGCTTTTCAATCGTTCCTGGGTACTCCCCTCCAGTGGCGGCTGCAACAGTATCGCAGCACCTCCCCAGAAGCCGCTACGATGCAATTATTCCACGAGGTTTCTGCGAGTGTCCCCGCCTACCAAGCTTTTGTGAAGGAACAAGGTATCGATCCGGATTCGATACAAACTTTTGAAGATTTCCAAAAACTTCCCTTCATTACCAAAGAAAATTACCTGTTGCGTCATTCGCTTGCAGACTTGTGCCGCAATGGACAATTAGAAGCGTGCGATACGATTGCTGTTTCCTCCGGTTCAACGGGAAAGCCGACATTTTGGCCTCGTTTCCTTACGGATGAACTGCAAATCGCGATTCGCTTTGAACAGATATTTCATGATAGTTTTCAGGCTGACACCCGCCGCACCTTGGCTGTCATTTGCTTTACCCTGGGGACTTGGGTTGGGGGAATGTACACAGCAAACTGCTGTCGCTATCTCGCCAGTAAAGGATACCCGATTACAGTGATTACTCCTGGCAATAATAAAGAAGAGATATTTCGAGTGGTGCAAGAACTGGGTTCTGCATTTGAGCAAGTCGTGCTGCTGGGATATCCACCATTTTTGAAGGATGTCATTGATAGTGGCATAGCGCGGGGTGTGGAGTGGCAGCAATATCACATCAAAATGGTGTTTGCGGGAGAAGTCTTTAGCGAAGAATGGCGCAATCTTGTCGGAGAAAGAGTCGGTTCTCAAAATCCTTGTTATGACTCAGCTTCGCTTTATGGGACAGCCGATGCAGGCGTCTTGGGCAACGAAACCCCGCTGAGTATCCGCATCCGTCGATTTCTGGCAGAACATCCAGATGCTGCTAAAGCATTATTTGGGGAATCTCGCTTGCCAACGCTGGTACAGTATGACCCACTGAGTCGCTTTTTCGAGGTTCACGAGGGCACATTGCTGTTTTCCGGCGATAACGGGATTCCGCTGATCCGCTATCATATCTCCGATACGGGAGGCTTAGTCCCTTACGATGAAATGCTCCAGTTTTTAGCAGAATGGGACTTCGATCCAGTCGCGGCGTTGCAAGGTGAAAGTGCCATTCCTCATCCCGAAACCTCCGGGTTAGGGCTACCCGAACTCAATCCGGCGGCGCGGGCTACCCAAAGAGGAATTCCTCCCTTACCGTTTGTTTATGTGTTTGGACGGTCTAATTTCACGGTTTCCTATTTCGGCGCAAATATTTACCCGGAAAATGTGACGGTGGGGTTAGAACAACCCAGGATTCGAGAGTGGGTGACGGGTAAGTTTGTCATGCAGGTTCAGGAAGATGCAGATAAAAACCGCTTCCTGTCGGTGGTTGTGGAGTTAGCGCCCCAAGTGGAAGCCAGTGAAGACAAGCAGGAAGCGATCGCATCTTCAATTCTGTCCCAGCTACTACATCTCAACAGCGAGTTTGCCAACTATGTCCCTCCAACCTACCAAATGCCGCAAGTTACCTTAACTCCCAGCGGCGATCCAGAATATTTTCCGATTGGGGTGAAGCATCGCTACACCCGCCAATAATTTCTGCCAATAATTTCTATAATTGCGTGCCTAATTCGTGCATTGCCTGAATAATCGGTTTCAAACTTTCTCCTAAAGGGGTCAAAGTATATTCCACTTTCGGGGGAATCTGCGGATAAACCTGGCGATGGATAATTCCGTCTTCTTCCATCTCTCTGAGTTGCTGCGTGAGCATCTTTTGAGTGATTCCCTCCAGCCCTCTTTGCAGTTCCCCAAACCGTTTAACTCCTGACCATAGTTCTGCCACAATCAAAAGCTTCCAGCGTCCGCTAATTGCTTTTAAGGTAGTTTCTGCTGGACAAGTCTTCCTTTCAAAATTCTCGCTTTTAGCTTCCATAGTATCTTTTTGGGTACTATCTTACTTTAAAGTGCATACTTTACACTTTATGGTTACATTTTTTAAACTATAAATATACAAAAATAAGGCACCAAAGAAAGCCAAGGACAAGCAAAATGAGTGAACCCGTCATTGTTGATACAAAACCTATCATTCTTGCGCTTGAATTGGGTACTTAAATTTTGGTGCAGTTGCGGTCAATCTCACAATCAACCTTATGGCGATGGTTCCCATCAAAACACAGAATCTAACCCTGTAAAGTTTGTACTGAAAGACAAAAAACAGGTAGCATTATGCCACTGTAAGTACACCAGCAATCCACTGTTTTGTGATGGTTGGCGCAGTAAACTTTAGTATTCTTCATTACAGAAGTGTAGCCTGTCCAAATAAAGTTTACTTGCACCAACTGGCAACAGATCCCATTTTCTTAGTCTGCGAAGGGAGACGCAACAAATCGCCTCTCTACAACCAGGATAACTCTAGGCTCTAGCCGCTGGCATTTAAGTTAAATAGGAGATGAAAATGATTGCAATTCGGAAAGCAGAAGAACGCGGACATGCCGATCATGGCTGGCTCAATTCCTATCACTCATTCTCTTTCGCCAACTATTACGATCCCCAGCACATGGGATTTAAAACTCTGCGCGTAATTAACGAAGATAGAGTGCAAGCGAACCAAGGCTTCGGGACACATTCTCATCGAGATATGGAAATTATTTCCTACGTACTAGAAGGTGCTTTAGAGCATAAAGATAGCATGGGAACCAGCTCCATTATTCTTCCGGGTGAAGTGCAAGTTATGAGCGCTGGTACAGGAGTTACGCACAGTGAATATAACCATTCTAAAACTGACTTAGTGCATTTTCTACAAATTTGGATTACGCCAAATCAAAAGGGATTAAAACCTAGATACGAGCAGAAAATGTATTCGGCTGAAGAAAAGCACGGAAATCTCCGTTTAATTGCTTCTCAAGATGGTCGGGATGGTTCGGTTACTATCCACCAAGATGCCAATCTCTACGCAAGTTTGCTCGATGCTGGACAGCAGGTTAATTATCAAATCAACCCTAACCGCCATGCTTGGCTGCAAGTTATCAAAGGCGATATCAGTTTGAATGGTAAGCCACTGGCTGCTGGAGATGGCGCTGCAATCAGTGACGAAAACCAGATAGCCATAGAAGCCAAAAATAGCACAGAATTCCTGTTGTTCGATTTGGCATGACAGCCGAAGGTTTATATACCCTTTAGGCGAAGACGATGATTCCGGTCATGGGTTTTAAGTAGACAGTTCTTTAAGTAAGAGAAATCAAGCGATCGCTTGATTTCTCTAAGTTATTCTTTTGTTCAAAGAAGTTGTTTCTTTACAAGAGAAAAATGGTATAATAACGGGCAAAAGCATAACTAGCAATGCAGATTACTCAATGTCTCCATGCAGCCATTCTCGTTTCTGACTTGGAACGAGCCGAGCAATTTTACGGTAACGTGTTGGGATTATCGAAGGTGGATAGAGTGTTAAAATTCCCTGGCGCTTGGTATCAAGTCGGCGAGTTTCAAATTCACCTAATTGTTGACGACTCCATACCATCGGATTTAGTCAATTCTGAGAAATTAGGTCGGAATCGGCATTTAGCCTTCTTGGTCGCCAACTTAGACGCTGCTAAGGAGAAGCTTATGGCTCACAACTACCCCCTACAAATGAGCGCTTCTGGTCGCGCTGCGCTGTTTACTCAAGATCCTGATGGCAACATCATTGAGTTAGGTGAATGAGCTGTCAATCATGAATCCTAATCAGGGCACTTTGGGAGCATCCTGCGAATTGCGAAGACCTGTCTGCACGATAGAAGCGTGGGGCTACAGAAACGAAGCCTACCTACACAAGCTAAAATTAAACTCTTCAGGCTGCTCCTGGCAGCTTGGTACATAATTGTGCAATGAAAATCATTGCATATTCCTATACTGACCCGTTGCTTGAAGTTGCACCCGATCCCTTGATGTGGGGTTGGGAAATAGATAGCGTTTATCAAGATTTAGGGGAACGTCAACAACTACGACAGCTGTTAGAAGATTGTAAAGAAGAACCCGCTAATTATTTATTAATCCGACGACTGGCAGAATTGGGAAACTCGGTGGAAGAAGTATGCGATCGCATCCTCGATCTCGAATCCCTCGGCATTCAAATTATTACTACCGAGTCAGTCGCGTATCATCAAACACCCCTGCAACTCCTGCAAGAAATTCAGAATCGGCAGCGCAGCGATCGCATCCGTCAAGGACACGCTCAGCGGCGGCTCAAAGCCTCGCCAGCGCCCGGAAAAGCTCCTTACGGCTACCGACGAGGTAAAGACCGTTATATCCTAGACCGCAGCGCCGCGCCAGTCGTCAAAGATTTTTTTGAACAATTTCTGCTGTATGGTTCTTTACGCGGTGCGGTGCGGTATCTAGAAAAGAAATACGCCAAGAAAATTTCCGCTTCTACTGGACAACGCTGGCTAACGAACCCAGTCTATCGGGGCGATACTGCGTATAAGAATGGTCAGGTTCTCTCTGATACCCATGCTGCCATCGTATCTAGGGAAGAAGCCGCGCAAATTGACCGATTGCTGCGCCGTAACCGCCGTTTGCCTCCTCGCACCGCTAGTGCAAATCGTTCTCTAGCGGGATTAGTAGTTTGTGGGGAGTGCCAATCGCCAATGACGATCACCCGCGTCACCGCTTCCCGCAAACAGGGAGAATATCTTTATCTGCGCCCAACCAAGTGCGTTAAACAGCCCAAATGTCGGGCTATTTCTTATCAGGAAGTATTAGAGCAAACGATTGAGAGAATCTGCCAGGATTTACCCCGCGCAGTAGCGGCGGTGAATGTTCCCAATATGGATGGAATTAAGGGCACGATTACCCATGAAATTGCCGCGAAGCAAGATATCTTAGCTCAGTTGCCGACGCTTACAGAGAATGGCATTCTAGATTCAGAAACTGCCCAGTTACGCGCCTACAAGCTACGCACAGAAATCTCTCAATTGCAATCGCGGATGGCGAGTCTGCCGCCAGTAGATTTACAAGCGATCGCGCAGGCTGTATCTATCTCACAATTTTGGCTAGATTTGTCAGAATCAGAGCGACGATTCTACTTTCGAGAATTTATTCGCCAGATTGAAATTAACCGCCAGGATTCATCTTGGGAGATCGAGCTAGTTTTTATCTTTTAGCGATTAACAATAAAGGGTTGCGATCTCAATTCTATGTGAGCTGTGAGCCAGCACTTCAGATACCCCGCTTCTCACAGCAGTCAGGTATCTTGGCTTCCCGAATCGTTAAAGAGTGCGCTCGCTCTTCACAAAGCCGCAACACGTACGCTAGCAACACTTACGCGAACAGAGTAAGTCGGCGTTACACTTGCATGGTGGCGATGCTAAATGTGCCGATAGATGACTAAAAAAACTTTCCGTATGACTCTCACTACTGGTATAAATTTTATAATTCGGAACGCAACGAGCGTCTAACCGCTGTAAAACTGAGCCTAAACGCTGCGAGTGTTTCCAACTCTGAGATTGTCCTACAGGGTTAGGACAGGCATGACGAGAGTTTTCCTCGGTCACTTTAAGATAGAAAATCCGGCTTTATTCTATAGAGTTATGCAAACTTCATAAGGACATGGAAACTTACCTTGTGATTTTAGTCAGATGATTGAGTTAGATAAATCGCAGGGAATGAAGTTGGATTGCCGCTAAATACCACGGGCTTTGTTAAATATGGATCGTCAAACTTTTGCGTGGGGTCGTTCAAAAAAGAAGATTAGAGGAGCTGACAGATGGGTGGAAAGGCTGTGGGTCTTAGGGTTATTCCTAGCGGCTATCCTGCTATTTGGAATCAATCTGGGCGTACTGCCTTTACGGGATTGGGATGAGGGAACGGTTGCCCAGGTTGCTCGTGAGATTTGGCAGGCAAAGTTTGATTCTTTGAGATGGCTGTATCCGACGTTGGGAGGTACAGAGTATTTCAATAAACCGCCTTTAATGCATCTGCTGATTGCCGGTGCCTACGCAATCGGCGGTGTAAATGAGTGGACAACGCGCCTACCTGGGGCGCTGCTGAGTGCCGCTTGTGTGCCGCTTTTGTATGGCATTGGACGGGAACTATTCCGGCGACGCCTTCCAGCTCTTTTCTCGGCTTTGATTTACTTAACGCTACTACCCGTTGTGCGTCATGGGCGTCTGGCGATGCTGGATGGGGCAGTGCTGTGCTTTTTCCTGTTTATGATGTGGTGCGTGTTGCGATCGCGTCGAAACTTGCGCTACGCTCTCGGTGCCGGTATCGGGTTTGGGTTGATTTGCCTGACTAAAGGCATGATGGGATTATTACTTTTAAATATTGCCCTGGTATTTTTAGCTTGGGATACTCCCAGACTGTTAACTTCCCTCTATTTCTGGATTGGTTTGCTCTTGGGCAGTGTGCCAGTTGCCGCTTGGTATGGTGCCCAATTTCTCCACTACGGGCAGGCTTTCGTAAACACCGGCATCTTCAGTCAATCCTTGCAGCGGATTTGGGCACCCGTCGAGAATCACGCGGGTCCCCCCTGGTACTATCTGTTGGAAATCTTAAAGTACGGTTGGCCCTGGTTATTCTTATTGCCCCAAGGATTGCGCCTTGCTTGGGAAAATCGCAATATGAGCTGGGCAAAACTGGTACTGGTGTGGATGAGTGTTTATCTAGTAGCCATTTCGGTGATGGGAACAAAGCTTCCCTGGTATGTACTGCCGATTTACCCAGCAGTGGCTTTATTGGGAGGTGCCCAGCTTGCTGAAATTTGGAATGCGCCGAGTAAGAAATCCTATCCCCGCTCTTGGGTACCGCTTTTGACAGTCATGGGTTTAGCGGCGCTAAGCGGTAGTTTTTATTTTGCTGCGTTTGGCCCCCAACCGAACTGGAATTTGCAACTGGTGTTTGCATCGGCTGCTTTGACTTTATTGATAACGGCAGTTTTGATTTATCAAAAAGACCTGCAATTTATTCCACTGCTATTTTGGGGTACGTATGTAACGCTACTGCTACTCATGACATCGCCACACTGGAATTGGGAACTCGCAGAAGCCTATCCGGTTAAACCCGTTGCCGCGATGATTAAGCGCAAAACTCCCATCAATAAGCCAATCTACACATCCTACGATCATGGTCGTCCTTCTCTGAATTTTTATAGCGATCGCCAAGTCATCCCCGCAACGGATGCCGAACTCCAGCAACGTTGGAAAGGTGACGCTCAACCTTATTTTTTACTTGACCAACCCACCTTTAAGCAGCTGAATTTAAAGCCGGTAAAAGCGATTAATCAGGCGGAGGGTTGGCTGCTAATTACGAAGCCGACAGCCGTCAAACCAGCGAAGAGTCAGAAGCCACAGATTAAGGATTAGACATTACGGCATCTAATAGTGTGTCAGCACCAAAGCGGACTGGATCGGTGCAGGGACGCTTTGTTTCTGCCTGTATCTGCTCGATCGCTCGTTGTGCAGTATCAGCGTCAAGATGGGCGGTGTTGAGGGCGATCGCGAGCACGGGCACTGGCGCAAATGCACCAGCTGCGGCTGCCACTGTCTCGTAAAGCTGTATGACTTCTGGCAGGGGCGGAATCGGAACGTGGGGATGATTGCGGATGGTTGCTTGTTGCGCTCGATGTACCAGCACCAGATGCGTCGGCTGAGTCCCGCGAATCAGTGGCAGCGTTGCAGTTGAACCGGGATGCAACAGGGAACCTTGCCCCTCAACAAACAGAATCTCATGCTCTTCGCCAAACAGCATCACCATTTGCTCGATAGCACCCGCAGCAAAGTCAACCCGCACGGCATCCAGGGGTATACCATCGCCCGCTATCATTAAACCAGCTTGACCTGTAGCTAGAAACTTGGAACGCAAACCGCGCTGCAATGCGGCTTTATTGAGTTCCAAACAGGTTGACATTTTGCCGATTGCCATATCTGTGCCGACAGCGAGAACCCGTTTGCAAGCGAGCGATCGCGCTTGTCCGCTTCCTATCTTTAATCCTGCGGGTTCCTGACGCACATCCCAAATCCACTGCCCATCTTTCAACAATGTCTGGATCTCCGGATGGGACGCCATTGGAGTATGCAGTCCATTGACGATAGACAACCCCGCTGCTATCCCTTGTTTTACTTCCTGCCACCATTCGGCTGGCAGGGCACCCCCAGGCGGTGCAATCCCAATCGCCAGGATATCGGGTGTATAAGCTAGCGCCTCTTCCAGAGAAGCGACAATTGGAACCTCGCGGGGGATACCTGTCAATTCCCTCAACGACTCTCCCGCACACTGGCGATCGATGACTGCCACCACTAGCGCTTCACTGTAGCGCAATAGCGCCAGTCCGGTTTTGCCGTGGATGCCGCGAATCCCTTCATGCAGCAGAATTGCGACTCGATGTTTAGATGTCAAATGCACAGCTTTTTAGAAAATAGGGAACAGAAATTTATCCAGCACTAAGGCGCTGCTTCGCTAATATTCTCCGTCCTTCTGATAACTCCCAATCCGGGTAAATCGTTGGGTAGCAATCGCCCATCTTGTATGGATGCGCCGCTAAAAGGATCGTCGATGAGATTCAGATGACTATCTAAATCTAGATAATCCGCTAGGGGGGAGAGTTGTGCCGCCGCCGTATTCGAGATGGCGCTGTCAGAATAGCAACCGAACATTACCTGCAATCCACAAGCTTTCGCTGTATGTACCATGCGAATTGCTTCCGTTAAGCCGCCACACTTCATTAGTTTGATATTAACGCCATGAACGCGGTCTGCCAGTTGCGGGATATCCTTGCGAGTAAAGCAACTTTCATCTACAAAAATGGGTAGAGGCGATCGCGTGTACAATTCCTTAAACGACGATTCCCCCATTATCCCGACTTCTGCTTCTCGTCCTAGCGGCTGTTCCACATACTTGACGCCCATCTTTGCCAGCCAACTGCACATCATCACAGCGTCTTCCAGATTCCAACCCCCATTGGCATCGACGCTTAGCTGAGCATCCGGTGCTGTCTCTCGAATTGCCATCAGCATCGCTTGATCCGCTTCAATTCCTTCGGAACTACCCAATTTCACCTTCAAAACATTTGCCCCTGTCACCTGCCGCCAATCGCGCAATCGCTGTAAAGCACCCGATGGGGAATTAATCCCAATCGTCACAGAGATGGGAACAATCCGATCTCGATCCAACCCCCACAGACGCCACAACGGTAATCCTAGCCGCTTTCCCTGCCAATCGTGCAACGCCATATCAATTGCCGCCCACGCCGCAGAAGGGATTTGCGCTGCTTGCAATACTTCCTCAATTTTCTGCTTTTCCCAAGGGCTATATGCCTCCAACAGCGGCGCGATGCCTTGCAATGCCTCCAAGAGAATCTCTGTGGTTTGTCGCGGTTGTCCGACTCCAATGGAAAAAGGCGAAGCTTCCCCCCAGCCTTCAATCCCCTCTGCGATCGCGCGTACCCACACATTCATGGTTTGCGCTGTCGTGCCGCGACTGATGGTTAAAGGAAATCGCTTGTTTACTGTAAAGGTTTCTACGCTAATCTGCATTGTTGTATGCTTTATGATTTTTGAATCTACTTTGGATTAGTTTATGAAAAACCTTAGCAAGTGGAAAATTTTAAATTCTAAAATGGTGATCAATAATCAATGGTGTAAAGTCAGACAAGATGAAGTCGAATTACCCAACGGGCAAATTGTCGATGATTTTTTTGTAAATATTCGACCTGATATAGCTGTTATTTTACCAATCACTCAGCAAAAAGAAATTGTTTTTGTCCGTCAATACCGTCATGCCGTCGGAGAAATTTTATTAGAACTTCCTGCGGGTGCTTTTCATCCAGCGGAAGAGGATAGTGTTGTAGCCGCTGCCAGAGAATTAGAAGAAGAAACAGGATATGTTGCAGAGCAATTCATTCATCTGGCAACTTTATATGATAATCCACCCAAAGATACAAATAATATTCATTTGTTTCTAGCTGAAAATGTGCGTCTAGCCAGTCAGCAAAGGCTAGATATCACCGAAGATATTGAAGTTATATTAATTCCTATGTCCAAAGTCAAAGAAACAATCGCTCAGGGTGAAATTTGTGTTTCTGGAACAATTGCTGCTCTTTTCTTAGGATTAGATTTTTTATCTTGTCAAGCTGCTAAACAAGCAAATTAAAATACCCTGAAGCTTCAAGGGTGATAATAGTAAATGTTTTTTAAATGAATTTTTAATCAACTACGCCTATTTTAGACATATTCATATTTATATAAGGTTAACTTAATTGTATTCTCTAGATTTATAAGAAGAACATTCGTGGCAAGGGCCAAACGGGTTTACTGCACAACGGATATAAGCAGAATGAGCATTAAACTGACAAGTAATATCCCCAATTAAATAACCCACGCCTTCAATGTAATGTTGATCTGAAGGCATTTGCATTCTTTGCATTTGCCGAGCTTCTATCCTCCGCATCGCTGCTTGCAAACCCGCCATGTTTCGTGCTTCTATCCTGCGGACGTGCCACACTGAAAGCAGCCCTGGTATTAGACTAACAACAAAAATGAGGAGAATTTCTAACACACGCTTATCCCTTCATCTTATCCTTATACAATTCTACCCGATTCATATAAGTAGGTAGCCGTAAGTATTTTTAAAGTCAGTTTAGCTTATGCACTACCCATTGAAACTTTGCGAATAATGGGTTTCTCTATTGTTCAAGTTAAGGCTAAATTCGCTTTGCCGTTTAAGCATCTCGATTATAACTTTCCAGACATTCTCTAGGTTGAGTGGTCTGAAACGCCACATTCCTAATTGATGGAAGTTATTAACGTCTATTCTTTAGTCTTCAGTCTGCAAGGAGCGTACCGCTACACTAACCATTCTATTTTTAAGGTTAGCGTAATTTCCCTCTATCTCGAAAGAGAGCCAATGAAGCTTAAACTTATTCAACCAAAGGTATACAAATCTCTAGATCCAAGAGCCTATTCTAGGATCTAGAATGGAACACTGCATTAGGTGTAGTGAGAGAATATCCGTGCTGAACCTCGACTCCTTCTTCCCCCAAGAAATGACGACCGCGCCCGAACATCCCCTAGCAGCAAATCGAGATTTGCCGATTTCGGGACAAAGCGCATCTAAGGAAAAAATTCGTCACATCCAACAACGCGATCGCATTCCGGGAGTCGTCAAGCGGATAGTTTCTTTAGATGCGAATACTTTCTGGGAATACTGGTGGTGTGTTCCAGGGCGCATCTTGCTACCGGAAGATGTAGAACTTTTAAGAAGCGATCGCCTCCGTGTAGAATCGATCCTGTCAAAACTGGTTTGGCTGTTTGGCGGTTACTGCTTTGGAGACGATACTCCCCAGCAGGGAGAGCAAAAACCCGTCTATGATTGGCAGCAAATCATAGAATTTGCCCGACAGCACGGGTTTGAATCTTATGTGCTGGATATCGATTTTCTCCCCAGCGCCATTCAGCTTGATAACCGAAATTCCCAGCTAACTGAAAAGACTTCCTCTACTACTCATGTTGCCGTTGAACCCGCTCATTGGCATATTGAGTTTTTTCGACTGCAACCCGCCGAAGCTGAATTTTTTGAGATTCAGGAAGTAAAAAACCTCTGTAGCTGCCAAATCTGGACTGGCAAGCCGTTCCTCAAAAACCTACAAACTGGCGAAGCCGTGACCCGATACGACTTGTGGGTTTCCTATCCGGGTCATATCACAAATACTCCCTGGATGCAATAGACTCCAATACCAAAACCTGGGTGGAAATGTGGTACTTTGACCGTTCAACTTAACTCTGTCCTGCTATTAACTAATCCAATCCATCGCGTTTAGAGCCAATATTGTCATGAAAAAGCATACTCAAGAAAAAGCCAAGACTTTAGGAGACTGGGCATACCTAGCGATAGAAAAACACTTTCAAAAAACGATTAAGCACGAATCTGACGTTATCAAAGACAAAGATCCAGAAGCGTTACACCAGATGCGCGTGGGAATTCGTCGCCTACGTTCGGCGGTAAAAGGTTTTGCACCCGCGCTGGATCTTCCCAAGTCAGCCCAAGAAAACAAGATTGGCAAAATTGGTCATCGTCTTGGCGGTTTGCGGGATTTAGACGTGCTTCAGGACGCCCTAAAAAATCGTTACCATCCGAATTTACCCTCTAAAGAACAGAAATCTTTAAAAGAGGCGATGAATGCTCTGGATAAACAACGCCAGCACGCGCTAGAACAAGTCCGGGATACCCTGGAGCATCAGCAATACAACAAACTCAAGCAATCGTTGCAAGGGTGGTTGAAGCATCCGACTTATCAAGAAATTGCTCAGATGCCGGTAGAGCCGGTTCTGCCAGATTTACTGTTGCCAGAGATAAGTCAGTTATTGCTCCATCCAGGTTGGTTGCTAGGAATTGAATTTAAAGCTGGACAGATTGAAGGTAAAGAACTAAAACAATCAGCTGTATCGCGACTTTTAGCAGATGAGGGAGAAGTTCTCCACAGCTTGCGGAAAGAAGCCAAGCGCGTGCGCTACCAAATGGAACTATTTTCTGACTTCTATGGCCCTGCTTATGCAGGTTATCTGCAAGACGTAAAGTCAGTTCAAGAAACTCTGGGGAAAATTCAAGACTGCGTTGTTTTAGTAGATGTGCTGAGTGAGGTCTTGCACTCCAAACTCAAACACCAACTGCCAACACTGACTGAACAGCTAGATCAAACTGTTTACGAAGCGTGGCAAGAGTGGCAACCCCTACAAGAGCGTTACTTAAATTCCCAAACACGACAAGCCTTTCACCTGGCATTGTTGCAGCCGCGCGATGAAAGTGATATTGACAATGAACCGAAAAATGAACACACGAACGAACACAAGAATCAACAAAGTGGCTTAAAAGATGGGACTAGCGGTATCGGTTTTGGCACATAGCTTTAGGGATGCAAAAGGAGCTTTTATTCTGTAAAACGATGGGCTAGCCTGAAAGTTGGAAAAAATATTCTGATTAACGGATGCAAAAGTTCATAAGCCGACTGCGCGTGCGATACCACGAGATGGACTCCTTGGGGCACGTTAACAACGCAGTCTATCAGCATTACCTAGAACATGCAGCAGTCGAACACGATGAACATCTCGGCTTTAACCAGAAAGTCTACCAGGAACTCGGCGGCGGCTTTGTAATGCGGCGGATCGAGATAGACTATTTGCGTTCTGCTGTTGCAGGCGATCGCTTAGAAATCACCACCTGGCTGCACCTAATTCAAGGAACCCGTGCTATCCGCCGCTATGAAATCCGCAAACAGGAAGAAGCTCCGCTATTAGTGACAGCAGAGGCGTTGTGGGTGTGGGTGGATCTTGCCGCAATGCGTCCGAGAGCCATCCCTAAGCAGATCCTAGATGCCTTTGGGCAATTGTTTGAGTCTGCGGTATCCGAATAAAAAATCCCTTGTATAAGGCTAATTAAGTCATTAGTCACCAGTCCATCGTTATGGGTCATGCATTCTTTGTTACTGACCCATGACCTATGACTTGTAACAATCTTTAATTATTTTGACTCCTTGAATATATCTTGCGGCAGAAGGGTGCGCGATCGCCATACCCGTAGAATCTCTCTGGTCTAATCAATTGACCACTGGTTCTATAAATGACCTTGATGGTCAGCGATTCTCGCGTATTGCCAGATTCTACGAAATACAACAACAAGGAGAATTAAATAATGCAGCGCATTTTTTCAGCATTAGGGCAAGCATTTCGCAACAGTATTTTGATTCTGGTTACGGTGAGTTTGCTTAGCCTCTCCAATTTATTCATTTTTGCAAATCAGCCTGCTTATGCAGCGACAAGCTCAAGTGCAAATATTAACCGTACTTCAGACCCTACTGAAGACGCTAGTTTTCGAGAAGAAGCTTACGAAGAAGCCGCAGAACAAGCTCGGAATCCAGATAAGCAGGATGAGATTTACAACGAAAGTGTAAAAGCAAACAAAGGGCCACAGGCAGAGAATGGCTTAGTTGAAGGAGCCAAAGAACTGGTTGAGAAAGTAACAGGTCAAGGCGATAGCAAATAGCTATTTGGGTAATTGATTCGTGAGTCATTAGCCCTTGCTACGGATTAATGACTCATGACAAATGGCGTAATAATTAGGGATTAGACTTAGCGCAATTTGGAACGTCAGCACCAGCTTGTCTCTTTGATAAATTGACTTCCCATCCAGGTAAGTTCCACCAGACAACACGCTTTTGCGGCTGTATCCAAAAGTCTAGATGGTTGATCTCGCCGTTTTTAAACACAAGCGTTGGAAATTTTGGATAGTCGCGATCGCTCGTTTCTGAGTAATTGCGTCCGAAATAATTCATGCAAACTCTTAAGCCCTGAGCAACGCCCAATTTTTCAACTCCAGTGCCTTTTAAGGTTGAATCATCGTAGCTAAGCGTTCCACTATATGATTGTCCGGCTAATGACCCTTGAGTCACATTAACCGTGAAGTCATAGGTAACGATAGACGCTTGGGCTTGACTGGTTGCGATCGCAGCAGTACCAAGAGCGACAATAGCGATCGCCACTGAAAATTTGGGGGACAGGTTGAGCATGGCAGTGTTGATTGATGTTTTAGAGGTTAGTTGTGAGTATCACTCATGAGATGCAATAAACAGGACAATTTCAGCGATTCTTGAGTCCTGGTGGATAGGAATGCTTAATGGACAGTTGCCGATGTACAGGGATTTAGATAACTATCAATTGCGTTATTGAACCTAAAAAGAGAATTTCACATTAGATTCCGTTAGAAAATTGCAGAAATTCTTTCTTTTGTACCACGTTTTTTATTGAGAATTTATTTCAATACATGAAATTTTGTTTGACATCGACCTCTAGATTAACCCTTGCACTTGTAATTCAGGAATTAGCATATTCATAATTAGCCGATGATCTTCGTGATCAGCATTCGGATTTACAACAGAGGTCGCATTGTTGCCAAACTTGTTATTTTGCCCTGCCCAAGCTGCAAGTGCCTGATCTTCAGCAGATAATACGTCTGCTGCTCCACCGCTTGTAAAAAGTACAGGTAAATTGGCTCCTCCTGCCAAACTCAATATCTTTTTAAGTTTTGCTTTCGTATCCATGTCGCCTGCTAAAGCTTGACCAATACGTGCCTCTACTTTATTGCTACCCTTCGCTTTTGCTGCTTTGTAGGTGCTTGGCATTGCCCGGTCTAAAATCAAAGCTTTCACGTTTTCGCCCCGACTCTTCATAACTCGCTTCACTAAAGTAGCAGCTACTGGACTACCTAACGAATAGCCATGAACAATGATGTCAGTTGATGGGACATTCAATGTATTTCTCACATAGTCATACATAGCTTCGGCATCTTCATAGAGTCCGGCTTCGCTTGGATCGCCCCCGCCGCCACCGGGTCCATTGACGGTCTTGTAACTGTCTCCAAACCCTCGATAGTTTATAGCTAAAACTTGTGCCCCAGCAGGAACATACTCACGAGCAATCTTTGTCATATAGTCCTCTGCTGAACTCCCACTTCCCGATAAAGTCAGAACTGTTGTGTTTGCTCCACCACCAACAGGTCTGTAGAGTTTTCCTGTAAGAGTATTTCCATTGGTGCTTTGAATCGAAACCGCTTGCGTAGCGATAGCGTTAGGATTTATTAATCCCCCACCCAAGGTATTACGACGAGCAGTCTCGTCCCCAAAAAGCTCATTCCGGGCTACACCAGCTACATCATTTGCTACTGTTTTCGCACGCTGGAGTGTAGGGCTATGATTCACATGAGTAACTAACTTTCCTTTAGGCTGTGGTTGTAACTGGCGCTGAATAGCTCCCCTATTTTGCTCTACAGTTTTTCCCAGTGAAGGTTGCAAGGTTGTTGGAGAATTTAAGCGATTGATTATTTGAGCCGCAACACGATTCGCTTCCTGCTCATACTTATCTCCTGGCTCCCCAATGGTCAACTTTGCCTGGATTGGTGGTGTTGACAACTGTTGCGAAGAGTTCACGGGCGATCGCTTTCCCCCCAGTTGCACTCCAGGTGTCCCCAGCCGACCCATAGCCTGGATTTGTGGGGCAGCTTGTTCCCCAGGCAAAGTAACCGCAACCTTAGAAAAGTCAAATCCGCTTCGCGATGCCCTTTCCTGGTTCTGCTCCCAGTAATCATTCATTTTCGCTTGCAACAGACCTAACTGTTCCTGCTCGACAGGGGTGATGGTGCCACGCTCTTCCTTGAGCTGAAGTCCAAAAGCTTCAAACTTGTTCTGATTAAAAGCTTGATTCGCTAACTCTTCTGGTGTCTGTTGCTCCTTCGGCTTCATCTGTATGGGAGCCGCAAACGGGCGACTTCTCAACTGAATCGTCGGCTGTGATATGTAAGACTTCTGCTTTTGGAATGAATGCGTTCTCTCAAATCCCATATCAGCCTTTGCCTCTGGTAGTGCGTGTCAAGTGGTATCAGATGCCCTTGATTATCGGTACCGCTGCGATTTCTATATCATAAAACAAGCAACAAGATACTCTAAGATTAATAAACTTGATTGTAAGTTTTGAGTCAATCCTATAATTATAAATTCTAAAATTATGTCAGCTAAAGGACAGTTTGCAAAACATCTATTTCAACTTGATGGTTCAACTTGATTGAACCTGGCTAAAATCCTTATTTGGCGTGTTCCATAATCTTTTTTCTATATCTGTTGCGATAATTATAAAGATGAGTGACAGGACAAATTTTCTTAAAAACTGGCAGAAGTGTTGAAAGATAGCTCAACACTTCTGGGCAATTTGGCATTTTGTGCATTACTACAACGCATCATTACCTGTTTAGGACTACCAAATTAAGTTGCAATATTCAACGCAAAGGTACGCCAAGGACAACGCCAAGGTTCGCAAACGAATATTACTCACCGTCCAAGTTTGAACTCAAAACTTTGTCCTTGGGTTGTTCAGCTTTCTTAGAAGTGCGTTTTTTTTGCTGAGTTTTCGATTGAGTAACCTTGTCCAGTGCCTTTTCTTCTAGTGGTTTGGGTGGGGGTGCGGTGCCGAAGACAGGCGACCATTCTTCTCGCAGTTTCGCGATCGCTTCTTCCTTCAGTTTCGCTTCTATCTCAATCCAGGGAACGTTGCAGTAGGCACTGGGCATCACGGTGATAAAATCGCTATGATGCGGATCGCCAAAGGATTCCCGCCCGTTAGAGATATGGACTAGCTGCCATTCTGGGACGGGCCAAGTCGTCCGCGCTGCTGCCTTCATCTGAGCGATGCTGGGATGTTCGTAGCTGTCCAGCTTTTCGTGAATAACGTGGTGATGGGCGTCAAAGACCATTGGCACGCCAGCTTCCTGGCAAACAGCGAGAATTTCGGCTGCGCTATAGGCGTATTCGTCGTTTTCTAGGGCTAATCTTGAGCGAATTTCATCGGGTAAATCGCGGATGACTTGGATCAGTCGCTCAGCGCGATCGCCCTTACCACCATGTATCTCCATCATCGCCCAAGGCGATCGCGGTTGCCCCAATAAATCCATATTCCGGGCGTGCATTTGCAGAATCTTGATACTGTTCTCAATCACAGAGGGTGTATCTGAACTGAGGACAACAAACTGATCCGGGTGTACGACTAATCGGATACCAAGAACCGTTGCGCGATCGCCTGTTGCTCGCACCTGTTCCGTAAATTCCTCTAGCATCGCCTCACCCAAATCAGTATCGGCAAAAGGAAATATCCCTGAGGGAAGTCGATAAAGCCGGAGATTATTTTCTACGCAGAAATCCAGCGCATTATTTAGGCGTTGCAAATTGTCGGTATACAGCTCCCGCAGCACTTGCTGCTGTTCCGCTGTTTCTAGTTGCAATAGTCGTTTGCGAGTGAGGGCGCGGTAACGCACTTTGTCAGACGTTGTGATGCACACCAACCCCAATTGGGGTGGTGATTTTGTGGACGTGGAATGCGCGTTTGTCCGGTTAGGCAGATTGCTTATCATCATTGTTTTATCCTTAGTCTTCGTTTGGTTTCAAAAATTTAGCTCGCCAAAGCGGTTTGTTAAAAAAAATCTGACAAATTCAATTAAGGCTCAATCCAGTTTTGTTCGTAAAAAAACGCGAGAATTTTCGCTGCGTAGAGACGCGATGAATTGCGTCTCTACAATCTCGCTGTTTAACGAGCCATGTTATCCGAACCTTGCATTTACACTCGCTAAATTAATTAGAAACCGGTACGCCTTTAAATGGCTGGGTATTGGGAATATAAATGTCTAACGTATTGATTCCCTGCGGAACTTGTAGCCAAACATAGGCATCGGCTGAGGCACCTTGTCCAATGCTGCCAAAATCCACTGAAGGAGTCGCACGTTTAGGAGAAACCGCCTTGTAAGTCTCGTTTGTATTCGGATTGCGGGCAGTTATTGCAGATGGGTTTAAAACATCTATATCTGGATCGGTCGGACTTGCAACCCGTCGAATCCGAAACTGCATATTTACGACATTCCGAGATCCCGTTTCTGGATCGGCAACGCGCCTGACCGAGAGTAATTCTACTTGTGCCTTGCTGTTAAAAGCCGGTTGCACAAACTGCCCTGGTTGAATTTTGGCGTTGGTGTTGGTAGCGTTAGTCGGAGTAAGCACTGGAGAGGCGGTGCTAGTAGGGCTGACGGTGGGAGTGCTGTCTGCATCTGGTGTTGGGCTAGATGTTGGCTCTCCGATAGGCGTCGAACCGCTTTTTAAATTAGCGATCGCGTTGAGTTCCTCCCGCAGTTCAAAAACTTGATAGGCACTGAAGCCACTGCCAATAATCGCCAAAATTGAAAGTATAACTGCGATGCCAGATAAAAAATTGCTCATACCGTTTTGGTAAGGGGTAATGGATCGTGAGTCAGAAGCAACGAACTCAGAACAAATGACTAAAGACTCATGATTATGGACGAATAATGACTGACAAATCTCCACGATCCATTACCGATTCCCTCCTATTTAGAAATGGGCACATTCTTAAATGCCTGTACCTCCGGCACGTAGAGGTCAATAGAATTGACGTTTTCTGGCACCCTCAGCCAGACATAGGCATCTGCTGACGCTTGTGGGCGCAGCTGGAACAAAGAAACGGTTCCCGTCGAGCGATTAATCAAGTCAACGGCTTTGTAGGTTTCGCTCGTCTCTGGATTCCGCCCAGTGGTTCCGCCCACAGTAATGATGTCACCCCCAACCACTCGATCCGCTGATAGACGCCGGACGCGCATCTGCACGTTTACCACGTCGCGGTTTCTGGATTCGGGATCTTGAATTCGCTTCACAGACAGCAACTCTACTTGTCCTTTGGTGCCCAAGGCAGGCTGTACAAATTGACCGGGTTGAATGTCAGCACTGGGCACTGGCGCAGCTGGCGCAGTAGTCACGGGTGCCTGAGCTTGGGGCGATAGCGCGATGGTGGGTACTGGGGAAGCGGGGGCGGTTCCGCTCACTGGGCTGGTGTTCGCATCCGCAATCGGCACATTTTTAAACGCCTGCGTTTGCTCGACATAGATGTCGAGGGTACTAACACCTGCGGGGACTTTTAGCACGACATAGCCTTCTTGCGGTTGCCCCCGGCGCATCTGATATAAAGAAACCGTTCCTGATGAACGCTTCAAGGGATCGAGTGCTTGATAAGTTTCGCTGGTGATCGGATTCCGGGCAGTTGTCCCACCGACATTAATCAGGTCTCCTCCCACCACATCGTCTGCAAGACGATTAATTCGCATATCCACGCTGACTTCATCGGGCGCAGCGAGAATTCTGCGGACGGCGATTAATTCTACCTGCCCTTTGTTGCTTAAAGCAGGCTCAACAAATTGACCGGGTTGAATGCCAAGGCTGGGCGCTGGGGCGACTGGGGCGACGGGAGCAGTTGGGGCGACGGTGGGGCTAATGGTTGAGCTGACAGTAGGGCTAGCGGTCGTCACTGGAACTTCTGCGGGAGCGATCGCATTTTCTTGCTGCATTCGCTGATACAGCCACCAACCAGCAGCAACTAAACCCAATGTCGAAAGTGCGCTTAATAGAGCAACCAAAAAATATTTACTTCCGTTTTTCCGACGGGGTGCCTCTGTATGGCGATTGCTTTTCTCAAAATCGCGCTCTTGAAGTGCCATGATTATAAGTACCTATTTTTTTCAGTTGTAAATACAAAAAAATCTATGATTATTCTGTATTTTATTCACTTTTTAAGACTCGATAAGCTCTACCATTAGAAATATTTTTATTGGTAAACTAAATCGTGTTTTTGCACCTATCTAAGGTAGTATTTTTATTGACAAATCAGTTTTATTTGGAAAAATCTGAATGGTAAGTAGGTTTTTAAAAGAAAGTATCAGCTTATCCCAGCATAAAGAAACCTGTAGTCTCAAAAAAACAAGTTTATCTATTTTTAGCTTTTTCCCGCGCCCCTACTTATTTCTAAAAATTACTAAAATCAGTAAATGCCTGAGTTTCCTGTTGCTCCTAAACACACAATTGCTATCCTGGCAGGAAGCGGCGAGGGCAAATAATCCCGCTGTTTCTCCGAATCCTTCGATAAATTCAAAGCAGGTTTCTCAAGCAGAAAAACCCCAATCCCCTGCGTTGGTTTGTCCTGCCCAACTAGGAAACGCGATTGAAGCTGTCACCAACCGTCCGGAATTTTCTCGTACTCGTTGGGGAATTTTAATAGAACCATTATCGACAAATTCAAAATTTCCAGAACGCACCCTCTACAGCCGCGAACCAGACCGTTACTTTATTCCCGCATCGAATACAAAGCTGCTGACAACAGCAGCGGTTTTAAACAAGTTAGGTTCTCAGTTTCGGATTCGCACCTCAGTTTATGGCACAAACGGGGGAGAATTGCGCGTAGTGGGACGAGGTGATCCTAGTTTCAGCGATACCCAGATAAGAGGCTTGGCACAACAGCTAAAGCGCCAGGGAATTCGTCAGGTGCAGCAGCTAATTGTCGAGGATGATTACTTTCAAGGACAGGCAGTAAATCCCAGTTGGGAATGGGGCGATCTACAGGCACCTTATGCGGCACCCGTTAATAGTTTAATTTTGAATCAAAATGCTACCGTGCTGACCCTATCACCGCGATCGCCTGGGCAACCGCTACAAACTGCTTGGATCGATCCAATTGCGCTGACGCAATGGCGAATTGAAAATAATACGGTGACATCTGAAGCGAAATCACCCGCAGCGATCGCCGTTAGCGCTGTACTGGGGAAACCCGTATTACAGATTAAAGGTCAGCTGCCTGCGGGTGCCGAACCTGCATCCTTGGGTGTGGCAGTTCTCGACCCCGCCCAGTATTTTTTGCAGCACTTCCGGCGGGCTTTAGTAATTGCAGGGATTCCTATCGCACAGTCGCAGGTGGGATCTGGCAGAGAAAGGGGGAACGAACGGGAATTAGCTGCTGTGGAGTCGCCGCCGTTGGAGACTCTGTTGATGGAGACGAACCAAAACAGCAATAATCTCTACGCAGAAGCTTTATTGCGAACCCTGGGTGCCGCCGGTAAAGGCGAGGAAACCACACTTTCAGAGAATTCGGCTGCAATGGGGTTAGCTGCTGTTAAACAAGCTTTAACGGAATTAGGCGTCGATCCCAATAGTTACGTGATGGCTGATGGTTCCGGGTTGTCTCGTCATAACTTAGTGAGTCCAAAAGCACTGGTACAAACGTTGGAAGCGATCGCGCAAACCAAAGAAGCCGCAATTTACCGCGCCTCTCTCCCGGTTGCCGGTGTCAGTGGCACCCTAAAAAGTCGCTTTCAAAATACCCCAGCCCAAGGCATTGTGCAAGCGAAGACAGGAACGATGAGTGGAACGGTTTCCTTATCTGGGTATATGAATCACCCAGAGTATCAAACGATCGTTTTTAGCATTCTCGTCAATCAATCGGACCAATCTGCCCCAACGATACGGCAGGCGATGGACGAAATTGTGCTGCTACTCACTCGCTTGCGCCGCTGTTGAGTGCGATACATCTGTAGGGGCATGGCAATCAAAAAGCCCCGACCAAGCCCAGTTCGCCGGGTCTGATTTGGAGATCCCCCAACCCCCTTAAAAAGGGGGCTATGAGCAATTTCCCTAATTTATCGAGAGTTTTAGTTGGGAAAAACTCGAACGGTATCACCGGCAATCGATAGCTGCACTCGCGTTCCTACCGGCAAGGCGGTATCAGTCATCGTGCGAGCGTGGAGTTCTTTGCCAGAGGGAGTTTGGAGGCAATATCGGTACTCGCGCCCTAAAAAGCGCCGGGTTCGGATGACAACAGGTGCATCAGGAAATGGCTGTAAGATCAAGTCTTCCTGGCGAATCATGAGTTCGCCAGTGAGGCTAGAAATGTGGTCTTGCCGTCCGTTAAGGGCGACATCAAAACAACCGACTTCTGTTTCCCACAGATGACCTTGGCGTTGGGCGGGAAGGAAGTTGGCTTGGGTGACAAATTCAGCAACAAACCGCGAGGCGGGGTAAGTATAAATTTCTTCCGGCGTACCCATTTGCTCTAAATGTCCTTGACGCATCACACCCACCCAATCAGAGATGGCAAGTGCTTCTTCTTGGTCGTGAGTGACAAAAATTGCTGAAGTGCCAATTGCCTTGAGAATCTCTCGCACTTCTTCGCGCAACCTCAAACGTACTTGGATATCGAGATTGCTCAGAGGTTCATCGAGGAGAACCAGCTTTGGTCGCGGTGCTAAGGCACGGGCGAGGGCAACCCGTTGCTGCTGACCGCCAGAGAGTTCGTGAGGATAACGCTTTTCTAATCCTTGCAGACCGACAAGCGCGATCGCATCTTGCGTGCGTTCCTTGACCTGCTGTTTACTCAACTGTTGCAACCCAAAAGCAACATTCTCCGCCACACTCAGATGAGGAAACAGGGCATAGTCTTGAAAGACAATTCCCACGTCCCGATGCTCTGGCGGCACCCAACAACGGGAATCAGCTACCGTTCGTCCCGCAATCTCCACGCTTCCGCGGTAAGGTCGTTCAAAACCTGCAATCAGCCGCAACAGTGTAGTTTTACCGCAGCCAGATGGCCCCAGCAATCCTAACAAATCCCCTGGCTGCAAAGTCAACGTTACATCTTCAACAGCCGGAACTGTATTTTGGCTAAACTGCTTCGTTACATTCTGTAAGCGTAAAATTGCCGGTGATTGCATAACTCAAAATTTAAAATAGGCGGCTTGATTAAATATCTCTTTGGCACAACAAATCATTTCAGGACTTACACAACTGTCACATGCGATAGCGAAGCGCTGCTGCGAAGCGCAGATTGCATCTCCACAATTAGGCCAAGGACATGGCTAACGCTGGACGCCTGAGTTGAGCAACTAATTTTCTCCTGAGAACCTGAATGTCAACCCTACGACAAACATTTGCAATGGTACGGGACCTGTAGTGGTAACAACAAGCTCTGGCAGGAATGCAAAGAAGAATAAAATTCCCTTTGGATTAGTGATACTGGTGACCAATCCAGTCCAGAAAAGTCTTCGGTAAACAATTGGAGTAACCGTTTTCGATGACTGAACCTGCTGCTTGCTCATCAACATTTGTACTCCTAAGAACAAATATATAGCACCAGCGAAGCGTATTAAATTAAACAGAAGCTCTGATGCCTGTAGCAATGCTGATAGCCCCAGCATGGCAAAACCAATTTGTTAGGTTCTTGTAAGAAGTCGTCTTCGGTTGCTAAAGCTGAAACATCAACATTTCTTATTTTCAATCCTTGCTTCAAAGTTGCTATGACGCAAATTGCTGAACAGTCTCCAAATAAATTAGTTCTCCGCCAGAATTACGTGTCCTTCGGTCGTGTGTTCCGAGAAATTCTCGTGACCGGGATAGGAGTTGGATTCCTTCTCTGGACCGGGCCTGCAAAATTGAACTGCCAACGGATAGAACCGACGCAGGTTACGTGTCAGTTAAGCAAACCGGGCTGGTTGGGGTTGGGGGTGTGGCAGAACACACCCATTCGTAATTTGCAGGCTGTGGAGTTGACAACAAATGTAGATGATGGGGTATTTTACCAAGTTCTGTTACAAACCAGTGAAGGTGAAGTTCCTTTAAGGGAATATAAAACTTCTGGGTTGGATAATACACAGGAGAGTGTTGATCGCATCAACACCTTCCTAAAAGACCCTACAGCAAATCGCTTAAGCATTGCACAGGTGGACTGGTTGCAGTGGTCTGGGTTACTCCCTGGTATGTTCTTCCTTGTGGGAATCAACGCGCTGTATGTCAGTCTTTTGAGTATCCGCTCTAAATTAATCGAGTCTTATTGCATTGACCAAACCCAGAATCGACTGACTTACCAATATGGGAGTCTGTGGAGACAACGCCAGGAACATTATGATTTTTCAGATATTCATCGGGTTGTTTTAGATGTAGACCCTTGGGCAAAGGTGCGGCTCTTTGTCGAAATGCGATCGGAGGAGTTACTTTGTCTGTGTGGACAGGCTCACCCATCTGTAAAGTCTCCCTGGGAGGGAGCAGAGTGGCGACAAGTGCAGCCAATAGCAGATGAAGTCAGTCGTCGAGTTTACTGTCCCTGGCAATTGGCACTTGGATTTGGGCAAACCTGGATTGACAAATATGTGGCTCAACACCCATACGCAAAAATGACCGCACAGTGGTTGAAAGCGAACGTGCAATCATCTAAAGTTTGGGTCTTCGATCGGTCAGCCCACTGTATCATTTCCCATGACAGTGATACGGTCAAGACCTACACGCTGAGTGATTTTGTTGATGTTCAGGTTCAGCTGACTCCTAGTAGAAGACTAGTCCCAAAAGAAGATAGTGATGGTGACAAATTATACGATGTCAACTATCAGATCGTTTTGGTGTTGACTTCCAACAGACAGGTTGCAATTCAGCACTATTACAGTCGCGAGTACAACTGGGAACCCGAAAGTGGCAAGCAGGCAACCGCACAAGTTCGGGCAGAAGAGACGGCTCAAGGTATTCGCCAGTATGTCCGCAAAGATTAGCACAGCGATCACCATCATCCATCAGGAAGGATCGCGTGCATGAGGAGAAACTCCTTGCCATATGGGACATAGCGTAGTTCTTTTGAGCGATCGCGCTTTCGTGGTGTTCTTATGCGATCTGCGCTTCGCAGCAGCGCTTCGCTATCGCAGTACCAGTTGCGTAAGTCTTGAATTCGATAAAAACCATCTAGATAGCAATCTTAAGTAATTCTTGAAACTCTCTTCCTTGGCGTCCTATAGCGAAGAGAGCGCATCTCTCTAGCGCATTCGCGCCGCTTCGCGAACGCTAGCGCGTCCTTGGCGGTTCGTCAAAAAAATCTCCTACAAACCATTTCCGCCTACTTATAACTCCTCACACGCTCTTGAGATAACAGTAATAAAGTCGAGCCAATCGAAACTAATAACATAAATAGAGAGCCAGTTGCTGCCTCAGCAAACTCAACATTTTCCGTCGCTTTCCAAATCTTTACAGCCAAGGTTTCAAAGCCAATCGGTGCTAATAGCAAAGTAGCCGGTAATTCTTTAATTGCCGTCAGAAACACCAACATAGCTCCAGCAATAACACCCGGACGCACCAGCGGAAGCGTAACTTCTCTGAGAGTTTGCCAGGAACTTCTGCCCAAACTCCGCGCCGATTCTTCCAGCTGCGGATTCACCTGTAAAAGCGAACCCCGCACGGTTCCCACCGACTGGGGTAGAAACAAGACAAGATATGCAAACACCAACATCGGCAGGGTTTGATACAACTGTGGCAAGTAGTTTGCCCCAAAAAATACCAGCGACAGCGCCACCACAATTCCAGGCAAGCCAAAGCCAATGTAAGAACAGCGTTCAATTATTGAAGTAATTCGCCCAGGAAACCGCACCGCTAAAATTGCCACAGGTAAGGCAAAAAGAGTGGCGACACCCGCTGTAATTCCTGACGCCAAAATGGAATTGAGTGCAGCCGGTACCAGATTCGGCAGGCTGTAGCCATTATGGAGTCCGCGAATCAGCCAGAACACGGTAATGCCAATAGGAAGCACTAAAGCGATCGCTGTCACGACCGCACAAAAAGCCACCGCAGGCCACTTCCAACGCCCCAGCAGCAAGACTTTAGGGGGGCGCTGGGAGGTGGAGCCGCGACTGTAGTATGCTGCACGCGATCGCGCTCGGTACTCTAACCACAAAATCAACAGTACCAGCCCCACCAATACCAACGCCAAAGCCGCTGCTGAATTGCGGTTAAAACTTGCCTTGTACTGCAAAAAAATTGCCCGTGTAAAGGCATCAAACCGCATTAACGACGGCGTCCCAAAGTCCCGCAGCGAGTACAACGCCACCAATAAACCCCCAGCCACCAATGACGGGCGCAACTGGGGCAAGATAACCCGAAAGAAAGTAGCTTGACCGCTTTGACCTAAACTCCGGGCGGCTTCCTCCAGGGTGGGATCAATTCCTTGCAATCCAGAACGCACGCTCAACAGCAAATAAGGATAAGTAAATAAGGTGAGTGCCAAAATCACCCCAGGCCAACCGTAGATGGAAGGTAATTCCTGTACCCCCAAAGGTTCTAGCAACAACTGCAACAAGCTACCCCGTGGTCCAAAGGTGGCAATCAGCGTAAAACTTCCTACATAGCTAGGAACTGCCAAGGGTAAGGTCGTCGCTATTAGCCAAAATCGGCGTCCCGGTAAATCGGTTCGCACGGTTAAAAATGCCAGTGGCACGGCAATCAATGCCGAACACAGGGTTACGATTGCCGCCATCGCCGCACTGTTGAACAAAATGGTAAGAGTTCGCGCACGGGAAACTAACTCCCAGAGCGCCTCCCCACCGACACCAGCCGTCCGGATGACCAAATAAGTCAGAGGCAGAGCGATCGCGATCGCTACTGCCGCTGCTGTTAAAGTCAGAAATAAAGGGGGTCGAGCTGCTTTCTCCAATCAGTTAATCAACATGAGGATTAACAACCAACAATTCAACAAAATTGCGGAAATAACATCACTTTTGAAGGCTGGTCATGGGTAATAAGAATTATCAGTACTTATTCCCCATTCCCACAAACGACTTAAATTACCTGTGTCTCCTGCAAAAGCTTCAACGTTGCATCCAAGTCGTTCAGATTGCTTAAGTCAATGGCAGTCGCTTGGCTGGGAATTCCGTTCAGTGCTTTTAAATTCCCCGCCGGAGCGATTCCCGAAGCTAGTGGATACTCATAAGTCTTGGTGGCAAAGTATTTCTGAGCATCCTGAGCCAACATGAAGTCCACAAACTTCTGAGCAATATTGGGATGTTTTGCACCATCTAAAATTGCCACGCCTGCCACGTTGACTAAGGAACCCACATCATTGGTGAAGTGATGATCCACGGGAGCTTGGGGATTTTCTTGCTTGAACTTTTCCAAGTAATAGTGATTGACAAATCCGACCGCAATTTCCCCACGGGATAGCGCTTCTACAATTGCCGCATTTTTGGGGTAAGTTTTGGGATTGTTGGCTTTAATGCCTTCTAGCCATTGCTTAGCTTTCTCATCCCCTTGCGAGACGCGCAAAGCGGTGACAAAGGACTGGAAGGAGCCATTCGTAGGTGCCCAACCAATTTTTCCTTTCCACTTTGGATCGGTAAAGCCAGTGATAGATTCTGGTAAATCTGCTGCCTTAACTAACTTGGTGTTGTAGTCTACTGTCCGCACTCGACCCGTAATTCCAACCCACTTCCCATCCGGTGAGCGGTAGCGGCTTTCTACCCGATCGAGTAGTGAAGTTGGCAACTGCGATGCCCTACCTGCCTTTTGCATTGCTCCGAGTGCCCCGGCATCTTGAGCAAAGAAAACGTCAGCCGGACTATTTTTACCTTCTTCCAGAATGGCTGCTGCTAACTCAGCGGTGTCGCCATAGCGGACTTGTACTTTTGCCCCAGTTTCCTTTTCAAACTGTTTAATCAGGTCGCCAACCAGTTTCTCGTCCCGTCCTGAGTAGACCACCAGTTCTTTTTCCAATGGGCCGGTGGCGGCAACTGGGCTGGCAGATGGACTGACGGCATTCGTACTGGCAGGGCTGCTGGTTGGGGAGGTTGCATTGGGAGTCGTGGCACTCTGGTTGTCAGAGCAGGCGATCGCTAACCCACCGCTCGCAGTTGCCAGTCCCATTAAAAACACAAACTTTCGACGCTTCACCAGGTTACTCCTCAATAAAATCTTATATTGACAATGTTTTTTAACTAGGTAGCTAAGAACCGTTTGTTAAGTTACCACAAACAAATTCTCCACCCACTACCTGTACAAAGGGTTGCTTTTCTTTGAAGCCATCTTCTATAGCCTGTGTTATCAACTTTTAGTAACGTAATTGACAACCTTTGAATATAGCTGCAAAAAGAGTTATTGTCAATTATTATCATTAAGCTACAAAAATAGCGCTGTAGATGCATTGGGTTCCCAGGATCGGGAGCATCCCGATGAGAGCAAATTGCCCAGAGGCGGGAATCCGGCGAGACAAACGAAGTCCATCTAGCACTGCGAGAGCCACCTCGCGCTTCACAGCCTCAATTGAGCCTGCTAACTAAGGCTTCGAGCAACTAGGCTAGGCCGGGATGGCACTAACACAAAGAGTTTGCAAATAAATTTCCGGATTAAAGCTGAAGTAAGCTTTAACTTACTGGTCAGCCTTTAAACCCGTTTAAACGGGTTTAAGCTATTAGCCCAAACTTTAGTTTAGGGCTGAAATCAGCGGCATTCAACTAAGCTGATGCTTTCTCAAATCGCTGGTTTACTGCATTCCAATTAACGACGTTCCACCAAGCATCTAAATAATCAGCACGCTTATTTTGGTATTTCAAATAGTAAGCGTGTTCCCAGACATCATTGCCCATAATCGGATACATTCCTTCCATCAACGGACTATCTTGATTCGCCGTACTCATCACTTGCAACCTCCCATCCTTGCCGCGAACCAGCCAAGCCCAGCCGCTGCCAAAACGCTTGCTACCGGCTTCATTAAATTGCTTTTTGAAAGCGTCAAAACTGCCAAAGCTTTGATTAATCGCTTCGGCAATTCTTCCCGTCGGCGCTCCACCAGCATTGGGTGCCATGATTTCCCAAAACATCGTATGATTTACGTGACCGCCGCCGTTATTGCGTACTGTAGTACGAATATCTTCTGGCACGCTATTGATGTCACGAAGCAATTCTTCAGGACTCTTGCCTTTGAGTTGCGAGTATTTATTCACGGCTTCATTCAGGTTTTTGACGTAGGCGGCATGGTGTTTATCATGGTGAAACCGCATCGTCGCCTCATCAATATGGGGTTCCAGAGCATTGTAGGCATAAGGTAAAGGCGGCAGTGTAAAAGTATTTGCCGTTTGCCCCTGCTGTTGTGCTTGCGGTGTCTGCTGCTGTGCTTGCTGGTTTTCACTTTTTGGAGTTGTTTGAGCTGCACAAGCTGCGGGGAAAGCCCCAATGACGGCTGCTCCGGCAGTGCCACCTAGCAGAAACAGGAAATTTCGACGATAAAGAGCCATAATTCAATCAATTTCGGTAGAAAGTTGCGCTTTCATCAAAAATTACACCTGTCTAGCGGTATAAATACCTCTATCTCAAGGAGGTAATTTCGGGATGATGACAGGATTGCGTTAAGCGATCGCTCTGACAAAAAGCAGTAAAATTCTACTCTTACCCTATCCAATACCTATCCAAAATTTTTAAAAATTGGACTGTAAGCCAACTCGTAAAGTTAAACCGGGGTGATAGATTCGATTAGCTTTCTCGTACTTTACATCAGCCAAATTTTCTAAATTCACTGTAATCCCAAAATTCTTAGTAATCGGAATCCGACCGCTTAAATCTAAATTTAAAAAGGACGGGGAAAAATCTTTGTTACTCTCGCCAGGATTATTAAAGAAAGCTCTCCGTGCCCCGCCGTGGTAACTTGCATATAGATTCAGTTGCCATCCTCCACTCGCATAACCAATCCCGAATTGTCCTACTGAGTAAGGAATTAAACCTAGTTGTAATCCTTTCTCCAATCCTGTCTCGATTCGCGCATCTGTATAGGTATAGTTGAGAAAAGTTGACCATTGCGGAGTCATTTGCCACCGTAATGCGGCTTCTAAACCATTTGTATTTACCAGCCCAATATTCGCCCAACGACCTGATATAACTCCGAGGCGATTATCTAAACGGCTGCCGAAATAGGTAAACTGTCCTGCCAAATTTTCTAAAAACTGGATATCGACTCCAGCCGTCCAAGAAGAGCCGGTTTCTGGATTTAGATCCGGGTTCGGCAACCAGTTATGAACCGTATCAAAAACATACAATTGATCTAATCCAGGATTGCGCTGAACCGAAGCCCAACTGCCCCGCACAGCCACCGTTGGAGTAACAGCCCACCGTCCCCCGACACTGGGATTCAAATAGCTCCCAAAGTCACTATTAAAATTTTGTCGCAGACCAAAATCTGCCTGTAATGAGTTGCTTATTTTCCAAGTATTTAAAGCAAATATTGCTGTATGAAATCTATCTCGATTTTCAGTTTCGTTAAGGGCAATCTGATTTGGAACCGTACTTAACACATCCCCATTCAAATAACTATTTTGTACATCGAATCCCCAAGTTAGAGTATTTCGAGGAGATGTTTGCCACTGATGTTCTACCCTAGCATTGAGAGCTTGGGAATTTAGGGTACCAGTCCGGTAGAAGATATTTTGAGTTGGGCCATAAGTGTTAAAGTAATCTTGATTATAGGAAAGTGTCGTTTTCAGAACAGAATCTTCACCTTCTCCTAGCAAAGTCTTCCAAGATAACCCAATATTAAAAGCATCGTGGTCTAATCTGTCTTTTTGCAGAGGAAACCCAAAATAAAGTAACCCACGACGACTGCTAATTTTAGAAGCATCTAAACTAAGAGTATTCCTAGAATTCAAATCTAGTGAGATCCCACCAAAGTAGTTACTAGTTGCGGTATCTCCGTTAAATAGAAGACCTTCGGAATCCCGATTAGCTGCACCTTTAGGGACAGCATAACGATTATCTGCCTCGTAATCTTCATAGCCAAGATTAAATCTTAGATTGTCAACAGAACCGCCATAGCTAATCCGATAGTTAGACTGATTAAAAGAGCCATATTCAACTAAAGCATTGAGTCTAGGACCTTCTTGTCCTTGTTTGGTGATGATATTAACAACTCCTCCAAAAGCTTCCGAACCATATAAAGTAGAACTGGTGCCGCTGGATAATTCCACTTCTTCGATTGCTTCTACTGGAATACTATTAAGGTCGGTAGCACCATGATAAGTATTAATATTCGTGTTGATAGGTCTGCCATTGAGGAGAAAAACAGACTGATTAATCGAATGTCCCCGGTAGTAAGTGCCAGTATGAATATCTGCCCCGAAACCGGCATCATTAATGGCAAATCCAGGGAGTCCTCTCAAGACTTCCGCTGCACTATTAGCGCCTTGCTTTTGAATTTCTTCTTGATTAATTGTATAGACGGGCGTAGATGTTTCTGGAAAAATTTCTCTTTTCGCCGTTACGACTAATTCAATTTCTTCATTTGTTCCTACTTGAACTTCTGGCTCAGTTGCCAACTCGCTTGATTCAAATGCTTCAGGCGTTTCATCAGACTCGCTATCAGGCTCAGATGCTATGGAATCAGTAGTATTATCTAGGTTGAAAATAAGCGCGGAATCACTTTGATTAACTTCTCCGGGCGGAATCCCAGCCTTTCCAATTATGACTACCTGAATACTATTAGAATCCAAAGGAGTAACAGATACAGCAGTAATTGCATCAGTAGGGTTGTTTTGATAGAAACGATTTCCTTCGGGTAAGCTCAACTGAGCATTGATGATGTTAGCGGTAAAGATATCGTTGTTGCTGGATGTCAAAATTTGAGAAAGTGTACCACCCGTAGTTTCTAAAATTACCTGAATGCCGTTACTTGTTGGAATTAAACGAATGCTAGTGACTTGCGTAACTTCAGCTAGAACTGGATGGCAAACTAATACTGCTACAGCATTCGCTACCAAAAAGCTATTGAACAGTAAGTGTTTATTCATATATTTTTTTCAATAAAGTTTTAGTTAATAATCGTTTTAGCTAATTGCTTCGAGCTTTAGCGATCGCATGGATGATTCAAGGTAACAAATGATTAAGAAACCAGAAAATGACTTGACGAATGAAGCTCTTTAATTTCTTGTAGTAAACTTTGATATTGTTGTCGTTTCCCTTGTTGTAGATAGAGATCGGTGGCTTTCTCAAAATCTGCTCTCACTCCCTGCTTATCTCCCAGCGTGTAGTGAATGAGACAGCGACAGTGATAGGCATCGCCATCCTGAGGATTGAGTTCAATCGCTTGGCTAAAGTCTTCTATTGCTCCCGGATAATCTTGTAGTTGGGAGCGGACAAAACCCCGATTATAGTAAGCTAAAGCGAGGCTGGGGTCGATCTCAATTGCTTGGCTAAAGTCAGCGATCGCTCCTTGCGTATCTCCGAGGGCAGCGCGGGCAAGACCTTGATTCGTGTAAGCTTGAGCATTATCGGGATTGAGCCGAATTGCTTGGTTTAAATCAGCGATCGCTTCAAGGTAATCTCCACTCAATACCTCGTAAACTCCGCGCTTGAAGAAGTCCTCAGCGCTCATTTGATCTGTATCGGTACTCGCCGTTAGCGTGATTTGTAATGGCTGAGCTTGAGCCATCGACGGCGAATTCAGCAGTGCCATTACAATGCTGAAGATAATGCTGAAGATGACAATCCTGCGGGAAAGGCGACTCATAACATAGACGTTGAGAACATAGATGTTGAGAAAGCACTGCGTAACACCCGTCATTTAGTAGCCAATTGCTCACAGGCTGTAAGTCTGTGGCTACACAAACAAAGCCTGCCTACGCAGGCTCAATGTCAGCAGATTTGGCTCTGATTGGGATGCAACCCCATTATTTTGAGTTGAGTCGTTGTTGCCGTCAAAAGACAAGCTGTCAAACTTGAACAAGAGTGCAAGTTTGGAGTGTAAGCTTATTCAGAGATTGCACAAGGCACAAAGTTCAGATGTATGGTTCCTCTACCTAACTACCGTCCCAAACAACTTTCCCTTGGCCCTTTGGAAGCGGAGATTTTAAATATCGTCTGGGAACTCGGCTCTGCCACCGTTAAGGATGTACACGATCGCATTCTGGCTGACCCAGACCGGGAGTTAGCTTATACTTCTGTAACTACGGTGCTGCGTCGCCTGACCCAAAAAGGTTGGCTAGCTTGCGATAAACAAGAACGAAGCTTTTGCTGGCAACCTTTGGTATCGCGGGAAGAAGCGCAAGTCATTAAAGCTCACGAACAGTTACACCAGTTTTTGGCAGTGGGGAACCCAGATGTCGTCGCCGCCTTTGCAGATAGCCTAGATAGCGCTAGCGTAGAGCAAATAGAAGCGATCGCGCTTCGTCTTCAATCCGCACGCAAAGCGAGAGAGGAGGGAAAATCATGCATCTAGCGATGATTCTGACGGCGTTAGGATTGGCGTGGTGTCTGAGATGCACAGGGTTAGAGCCATCGGGAACTTGGACGCAACGCTGGCAACGATCCTTTGGGTTATTTTTGTTTCCGCCACTGCTATTGATCGTGACAGCGATCGCGGTTATTTGTATGGGTGCAGACGGAAAAATGGGAGGACTGCAAGCCGGATGGTTCAGTTACTCCTTCGCCTGGGGATTTTTAGGCGTTGCCGGAATTTTATGTCTAAAGCTGGCACATGAAGGATGGCGTTCGGTACAACAGACACGCACTTATCCCCAAATCGAGCTTGAAGGTAAATTGGGTCGCCTTCTCAATGCCAGCGTTCTATTTAGCGCCCAAATTGGTTTCTGGCAGCCTGAATTAGTCGTCAGTCAGGGATTGTTAGAAACCCTCGATCGAGATCATCTAGAAGCAGTTCTCGCCCACGAACAAGCGCATTACTATTATCGAGATACATTTTGGTTTTTCTGGCTGGGCTGGGTGCGCCAGATAACTGCTTGGTTGCCGAATACAGAAGCTTTGTGGCAAGAACTTTTACTATTGCGGGAACTTCGTGCGGATCGATGGGCGGCGCAACAGGTAGATCCCTTGTTGTTAGCAGAATCTCTGCTATTGGTGGTGAGTGTCTCGCCAGTACAGTCTGAAAGTTTCTGTGCAGCGTTCAGTGCCATGACCTCTCGAAATCGTTTAGAGGAGAGAATCGAAGCGCTTCTGGCACCATCAGAGGAGTCAGCTTCACCCAGCATATGGCTTTGGCATTGGATACTACTAGGGTTTCTGCCGCTAGTAACCGTGCCGTTTCACACTTAAATTTTGGTGTTGCACAATCAGGATAATTTCCTTTCAAATTTCGCGCAAAGACGCAAAGTTTCTGTTAGCGTCTTTGCACCTTTGCGCGAGATTATCATTAACCGAGGACGGAATTACTTAAGAAAACCACTCCAATCGAGCAGATAACCAAACCGGCAAATCGCTGCCAGGATAAAGGTTGAGTGGCAGATTTCCGGCTCACTGCATTGCCAATCAGCATGGCAACCAAGGCAACGCCATATTGAATGAAAGTGAAACCCAGAAGGTAAGCAACAAGCGGTGTCATACCAGCACCGACGATTGCCTCGCCATAAGCATAGCCGTGAAATAAACCAGCAAGCGCTCCCAGCGCTATAAGAACCATCCAGTTTGGTTTGTTTGGCGTTAGCAGCAGCGCCCCAAAGACAATCACGGAACCGGCGATCGCTATCTCAGCTGCCGGTAAATCTAGATTGAGTAAATGAATCCCAGTTCCCGCCAGTGCTGCCAATACAAACCCGGCTGGGATGAACGCGCCCCGCACTTGCCCAACCGCCAGTAATCCAATCGCCACCACAAACGCAAAATGATCCAGTCCAATCAAGGGGTGGGCTAGCCCTGAAAAGAACCCTTCAAAGAAATTAGACGGCGTCTTGCCACCCATTGGATGGTGAGCGATCGCCCGCTGGGCACATAGGAAAGTGCTAATTAAAACCAAAAATACAATTACCGTTCGGCTTTGCATCAGATTTAAGAAAGCAAAGCGTCTATCTTTAGACATATTCTGTACCTCGCAGATTTCGCAAATCAATTTCTCTCGGCGGGTATTCTGGCTGAGAGACCAAAACGACGGATCTCATTACAGCTGCGGGACAGCGACGGTTTTACACCGAACTTTCCCCGTTACCTCTGGTGGCTGCTCCCCACCAGAACCGATTGAGTAGGGCAATCATATCACTTCAGTGCTGGCATTTTAAAAAGTATGGGTAAAATGAACCTCAAACAGATGACTCCAAGAGCCGCTTTATTTGAGGAGGAATCGGAAAAATGTGCGTTAATTGTCTGCTGGGTTCGGCTTTAATGTTCTTTACACCCAGCGTTTCCGAAGTACCATCCAACCCGACGAATCAAATTGCATTACCTCAAGAAACTCAAATAGCGATCGCGTCTTGAGTGCCACTAAAATTAGCTGAGGATTTCCTTTAGCTCGTGCTGGTTCCAAAGCGAACGGTAAAGTCCAGGTTGTTGCAAAAGTTCGGCATGAGTCCCAGACTGCACAATTTGACCTCGATCCATCACAAAAATGCGATCGGCAGTTGCAGCCGCAGACAATTGGTGAGAGATAAAAATAACCGTTTTGCGCTGGATGCCTTCCGAAAGATTATTCAAAATGGCTGTGGCAGTTTGATTATCAACGCTGGAGAGAGCATCATCCAAAATCAGAATCGGGGAATCCATCAGCAAAGCACGGGCGAGAGCCGTCCGTTGTCGCTGCCCCCCTGAGAGGGTAATGCCGCGCTCACCCACAACGGTTTCGTATTGCTGGGGAAAATTGAGAATTTCCGGGTGAATTTGCGCTTGCTTGGCAGCATTAATAATCTCTGTCTGTTCGCTCAGAGGATTGCCGTAGCGAATGTTGTTTTTGATGGTAGTGCTGAACAGAAAACTGTCTTGCGGGACATAAGCGATCGCTCCGCGCAAATCGGGCAATTTTATCTGCGTAATATCATTGCCATCTACGAACAAACTATCGCTTGGAATATCCACTAATCGCGGCAAGGCATTGGCAAGTGTCGATTTTCCGGAGCCAATTGGTCCCACAATCGCCACGGTTTCCCCTGGTTCAATCGTAAAGCTAACATTCTTCAGCGCGGGAGTTTCGGCTCCCGGAAACGTATAACTGAGTTGACGCGCTGTTAATTTACCGCTTACTTTTTCAATGGGTAATGCGAGTGCATTCGGAGAATCTTTAATTTTGGCTTCTGCCATCAGAATTGACTCAATGCGGTCGATACTCACCTCACCTCGTTGGTAGGCAGTAATCGTAAAACCCAGTAAAGCGGTGGGGAAAACTAATCGTTCAGTATAGAGAATTAATGCCAGAAAATCGCCAATTGTGATCGCACCTGCCACAATCGACCGCGCTCCGACCCATAGCAATATCAGTAAGCTGATAAAAGCCATGCCTTGAATGATTGGAAACAAGACATTTCTGGTCTTTGCTAATTGGATATTGGCTTGCAACAGGCGATTATTTAACCGAGAGAAGGCACGGCGTTCGTTCTCCTCCTGAGCGTAGATTTTAATCAGACCAATCCCGCTCATATCCTCTTGAATCAATTCGCTGATGCTAGAGAGTTCCTCTTGTAACACCAGCTGTTCGTTCCGTAGGCGATCGCTAAATAGCTGCACAGCGATCAGCATAAACGGATAGACTGCGATCGCTAGCAGACTCAGCTGCAAATTTATCGACAGCATCACCGGCAATGTCAGTCCGTAGGCAAAAACTGTATTCGCCAAACTTAACACGGCAAATCCCAGCAGACGCCGGATATTATCCACATCGCTAGTCGCCCGGTTAATCAAATCTCCCGCTGTGTTGCTAGCAAAATAAGACGGTTCCAGAGTGAGTAAATGCTGAAAAATCTTTTGTTTCAGGTCAAATTCTACTTGTCGCCCGACTCCAAACAGCAAGATGCGCGAAGCCATCCGCACTACCCACATTGCCGAAGCCAGAATCAGGATTAGCGCTACATACTTCCAGATTTGAGCGAAGTCGAACGCTTGGCGGAGTTCGTCAACGCTATCTCGAATCAGCAAAGGGATATAAACGCCCACTGCATTCACAACAAACAGCGCGATAACGCCTAAGGTAGCCTGTCGCCAGTGGGGACGCAGATAAGCACCCAATTTTTGCAGCCGAGAGTGAGCCATTCTGTGAGGACTGAGGATTAAAAACTGAGAAAAGGCAACAGACAAAAAACTTTCTTGCAACCTGCAAGAAGCTTTCGCCTAACATCCAATCCCAAACCATCGTAGACGAATTGGCGCTCGTGCTGCTTCTATAAAACGAGGGGTGTCAACCAGCCGCGTAAGAAGTAGTAGATGAAAGTGAGATATTCTTCTACCACTCGCGTTGTCGTGACTAGCGCTTCCACGGTGGGAACAAAATCCGTGACGGTGATGCGTCGGGCAGGCGTTGCCCCACTTTGAAAGGTAAAGAAATCTGTAGCTCTGGGAATGACCGTGACGCCCAAATTGGCAAACGTAAGGTTGGCACGGCGAATATTTAAGCCGGAGGCAACGAGAATAATCCGGCGCGATCGAATACCGCGCTGCCTCAAGATTTCCTCAACTCTGACCGCACTGGTGCGGAGATCAACCCCACGCGGTTCAATCACAATTCGGTTGCGGGGTACACCCATCCTGACCAGCAGCGCCGCGACATCGTTAGCCTCGGTAACACTATCTTGATTTCCTGTCAACTCCGCTCTAGGTCCTGCACTGACAATCACTAAGGGGTCATTACCGCTCCGTAGCTGTTCTTGATACAGCTGAGCAGAGTATAGAATGCGATCGCCTGTATCAGTTAATTGAATCTGCGTCCGGTAGGGAAGATTGGGTTGTGTCGTCCCTCGCCCCAGCACCACAATCGCCCCCACAATTTGAGAGCCGGTCGGCGTAATATCAGCCGGACATTGAGTTTGACAAATCAGTTGGCGTCGTTGCTCCAGTTGAATCGCCTCCACTTCCGCTTGCTGAGCCAGCCAGTAGGCAACGATTGGCAAACTAGACAACAACAAAACGAAGAAGGCTATCCTAAGTTGGTTCCAAGCTACGCCTGTTAGCGCATTCTTTTTCACTCCGCCGATGGCGAACAACAAAAGCATAATCGACAACCCCAACGGTTTGAGCGGAAACGAAAGAATGTTCCAGGCACTCGATACCAACCTTTCATTGGGGTTGTAAAACGCCATCACCATGATGACAAACAACAGCAGCCCGCCCAACCAAGCGAGATATTGTTTGGGAATCCATCGCACTAACAAAAAGTAGACTAAGGTGCCAATCAGCAGCCACAGCAGAACCCGCGTTAGTAGTAAAAACATAGTAGGTAATTGGTAATGGGTAATTGGTAATGGGTAATTGGTAACGACTATTCACCAGCGATTACCGATTGCCTCTTATTGACGTTTCAATTTTGCCCGAATTGCCTCGGTTACGGTTTGAATTACCTTAACACGGGCATAGTATTTATCATTCGCAGCAACAATTGTCCAGGGAGCGTTAGGAGTGTTCGTCCGCTGAATTGCTTGATTGACTGCCACTTCATAGAAAGCCCAATTGTCCCGATTTCGCCAATCTTCGGCGGTGAGTTTGTATTCTTTAAAGAGGTCATTCTGACGCGATATGAATCGCTGATACTGTTCTTCAGGACTAATATGCAGCCAGAACTTGACCAAAACGTAGCCTGCATTCGTCAGTTGGCTCTCAAACTCATTGATTTCCTGGTAGGCTCTGCGCCATTCCAGTTCTGTGGCAAAACCTTCAACACGCTCTACTAACACTCGCCCGTACCAGCTGCGGTCATCAATTCCAATTGTCCCTGCTGTTGGCAACCACCGCCAGAACCGCCAGAGGTAGTGATGCGCTTTCTCTTCATCCGTAGGTGCTGCGAAGGGATGAACGGCATAACTGCGGGGGTCGAGGACATCGGTTAAGCGTTTGATGGCTCCTCCTTTCCCAGCCGCATCCCAACCTTCAAACAGCACCAAGACGGGCACTTGATGTTTGTGAATCTTCATCTGAAGCTTCAGCAGTTCTACTTGGGCATCGCGTAACTGCTTTTTGTACTCATCCCTGGAGAGAGCAAGATTGAGATCGACTTGCGCTAAGAGATCCGGCTCTGCTGGGTTGAGGTGTTTTTGAGGGGGTACAGGGGTGATAGGCGTCCGGATGTGAAGTTGGTCGAGGGTTTCTGTAAGAGTGGCAGCGAATTGGGTGAGGACTTTGACCTGCGCCCAGCGTTGGCAGTTGCCCTCAACTAATGTCCAGGGGGCGGAGCCAGTGCTGGTTTGGACGAGCATTTCTTCGGCATAATCTACATATTTGCCGTAGTGTTTCTCTTGTTTCCAGTCTTCTGGACGCACCCGCCAAGCGTCTAACGGATCTTTGGCATATTCTTTGAGTCGGTGCTTTAATTCTTTGCGGCTTAGATGAATCCAGAATTTAGCGATCGCATTTCCATCATCCACCAGTTGGCGCTCAAAGGCGTTTATCTGGGCCATCACGCTTGGGATTTTTGAGTCCTCGATTCGTGCAAACAGCCGGTCTTCTAAAACATGGGTGTACCAGCTGTGATAAAAAATCCCAATACTGCCCTTTACTGGCAGTCTCCGCCAGAAGCGCCACAAAAAAGGGTATTGTTGCTCTTCCTGGTTGGGAGGCCAAATCGGGTGAACCGTAAACCCTCGCGGGTCCATGTAATTGACCATTTTCTTTACTAAAGCACCTTTCCCCGCTGCCGCCCAACCTTCCAGCACGACAATCATGGGTAGCTTTTTGTCCCAGCAAGCCTTTTGGAGCGATCGCACTTGACGCATTAGCGTCTCAATCTGAGAATCATAGATATTTTTATCGAGGCAAAGATCCAAGTCCAGCGTATCTAGCATGATGTTGACTAGAAAAGAGCAGTACCTTTAACTATCTCCTAGTCTTGCACTTGTTGCGCTGACTATTTAGTAACAATCTGCAAATGTCAAAGCTTAGACATAAAAATACAGGAGCCAAAAACAAGAAGAAAAAGTGCTTTTTTCTTCTTGTTTTTGGCTCCAAGCACTAGATAGTTTGAAAATCGGTAATTGGTAAATTACATCCCGTTACCAACTACCCATCTGATTATTTTGCTTCAAATGCTCCGATATCGCAAACACCACCTTGCGGTCTGGCAACACCTCGTTGATCCGTTGCCAAGCAAGTCGCGTTATTTCCTGTATTAATCGCTGGACTCCCTGCTAATAAGGGTAGAGTCTGAGTCAAACCACCAGTCGCAGAAAGTGCACCTAGCATTGGTTCAACAATCGTGATGCCAACCGCGCAGTTTTTGTCAGTGGGATCGTTTGGGTTTTTGGCGGGAAATTGGATATTGTTGCCGCCATTAGTCATTTCGTCAGAACAATTCTGTTTAATATTCCAGGTATTCCCCCCATTGTCCGCCTTATTGTTAGCGATGATTGTATTTTTCAGGGTTATATCTGGACTGCTGCCAAAAATACCAGCCCCCATAAACCCAGCATAATTGTTAGCAATCGTGACATTATTGATGGTCATCTTGCCACTGGTTCTCATGATTGCGCCGCCTAGACCCCCCTTGGCATCTGGAGTCACAGCACGATTCCCTGAAAAAGTAGTATTAGAAACTTCTGCGCTTACGTCATTTCCCGTCCATAGTCCCCCGCCCTGATTCGCAGAAATGTTGCCAGAAAAAGTAGTGTTCCTCACTACAAAAATAGTGCTGTTTGTTCCGGCAGTGTAATTAGGGGCAGTTGTGGTGCCACCGACCACGAAAATAGCACCGCCAAATCCTTTGTCGCCAGTGCCCGTAACGCTATTTCCAGAGAAGGTGTTATTTTCGATTGTCGTCGTATTGTTGTTATAAAGTTGATTAAAAAAAGCCCCACCTTGATTGGTGGCAATATTGTTTGTGAAGGTGTTGTTCCGGAGAATAATTTTACCTAAATTACCATTCGCACCATCATTATAAATGGCACCACCCGCCCCCCCAGGAGCCACAATTCCAGCGGTATTTCCCGTGAAAGTGCTATTCGTTACGGTTAAGTCGCTGAGCAAGTCATAGATTGCTCCGCCGAGGCTAGCTTGATTTCCGGTAAAAGTGCTTTTATCTACAACAATTGTACTTTCACTCTTACTATAGATTGCACCGCCTCCCGCCTCTCCCGGCATTGTTGATTTGTTGTTGTTAAAGGTACAGTTCAGTACCACTAACTTACCTCTGTAGCCGCTATAAACGCCGCCACCATTTTCGGTACTAAAGCCATTCGCAATAGTGAGATTTCTTAGGGTCAATTGAACGAGGCTATCAGTGGAAAAAATCCGATTAGTTCCATTTCCGCTGAGAGTTACTACACTTCGTCCGTCGATTACTGTATTCGCGGAAAGTACCTTTTCTTTCACTACAATCGTATGCGGACTAGAACCACAATTAAAGGTTACAGTCCCCCCGCCTACTAAAGCAGTATCTAAAGCAGCTTCAGTACAACTTGCAGCGGTTCCGTTCCCGACAGTTCCAGCCGCCTCAGCTTTTTGATGTGAGGAAATCGTTAAGGCAACACAGAAAGCGAGAGTTAAGAAATAGACTGGTTGTTTCATACCAAAAACCTCATTGTTCAATATTAGAAGAGATTTATTGTTCGCAATTGCATGACCAAATGAGCTTACTTATTTTTGGGCGTAGAATACTGTGCAATTGCAAAAAAAGGTTGGAAGTGAGAAAGGTTAGAAGCTGAGCTAACAACCCAAATATTTGACAGACTCAATATTTGTTGGTTCCCTAACGAATCCGGCAGTCTCAGCTCGAGGAATAAGTTGTAATCTGAAATAGAGCCTTTGCCAAAAATAGAAATTTTAATCCTCCGCGAATATACGTAGTTTTAACTATGTAAAATTGTCTTGCAACAAGCCTTGTTAAATAGTTCTTCGTTATAGCTGTCAATCCGGAAAACTTTTCGATTTTCAGTAAATTTACACAGGTTTTATAGTATTAAAGCATTGCCAAAGTACAAATATATTTTTATTTAAAAATAGAAATCATGGTTAACCGTAGAATTAGCTATTAATTCGTATTTGTGCGTACACAATAAAAGTACTTTTATCCCTATATTTACACAAATAGAGTTTAATAAAATTCGCTTTTAGAAATATTTTATTTATTTATTAATGAAGCCTGTTTGAGATCCTGATAGTTCTATCAATCCTGGTAATGAGGAGCAGGATAAATCATGACCCCAATGGGTTAACACCAGATGAAATCAGCTTTTGAAAGTTCTGGCGTATTGCTTGGCTTACTTGCCGTTGCACCAGCGATCGCTGTGAAACCGGCACAGGCAGAAACGATTGTTCCAGCTCAAGACGGTACGGGCACAATTGCCGCTCCTGAAGGCAATACAATCAATATCGGCGGAGGAAAACTGTCTGGTGATGGAGCAAACCTTTTCCACAGCTTTGAGCAATTTAACCTCAATGCAGACCAAATAGCTAACTTTATTTCTAATCCCAAAATTGAAAATATTTTAGGCAGAGTAGTGGGTGGAGATCCCTCTACCATTGATGGCTTAATTAAAGTCAGCGGAGGAAATTCTAATTTATACCTGATGAATCCATCGGGAATTATATTTGGTGCCAATGCCAGATTGGATGTGCCGGGAAGCTTTACCGCAACCAGTGCTACAGGGATTGGTTTTGGCTCTAATTCTTTTAAGGCTAGCAGCGATAATAATTACGCAACCTTAACGGGAATGCCCAGCAGTTATTCGTTTAATACTGCTCAACCGAGTGCTATTGTCAACTCTGGAGAACTAGCAGTTAAAGAAGGGCAAAATCTTACCTTGCTGGGTGGCACTGTTGTTAGCCAGGGAACTCTGTCAGCACCAAGCGGTAAACTGATTGTGGCAGCAGTACCGGGTCAGAATACAGTCCGGATTAGTCAACCCGGACAATTGCTAAGTTTGGAGATTCAACCCATTTCTCCTGATGCTAGTCAGTCCTCAACCGCAACAGTTTCCTCTCTACCCCAGCTACTAACAGGTAGCAAAGCGGGAAATGCCACTGGACTGACTACAAATAGCAAAGGAGAGGTAGAACTAACAGGTTCTGGTATCAAGGTAGAAGCGGGGGATGTGGTAGTCCGTCAGCTCAATGCGGGAACAGCAACTCTTTCAGCCAACCATAATTTGACCCTAGTTGAAAGCCAGATACACACATCTGGGGATATGAATTTGCTGGCAAAAGATACCGTGCGAGTGCGGGATAGCGTCGCGACCCCTTTTGTAGCGAAGGCGGGAGGGAATCTCACCGTTCAAGGCAATCAAGCAGTTGATATTTTGGCGCTGAATCACCCAGAAACACCCTTTCAAAGTGGCGGCAATCTCAGTTTAATCAGTGATGGAGTGATTTCTGGAGATGCTCACTATTCAGCAGGGCGGAATTTCTCAATTCTCAACTTATCGGGAGCTGGCGGCAAGTTTCAAAGTATTTATGACCCCATCATTACGTCTGATGGCGATGTCATGCTTGATTCTTATACGGGCGCTTCCCTGAAGATAATCGCAGCCGGAAAAATTACGATTAGTGGAGATATCGTCATTAATGCGATCGATCCAGAGGTAGATCCTAATAGTCGTGCCCTGATTTTACAAGCAGGTGCGACTGGGACAACTGATAACGTACCCTTCACCGAACCCTTTCCGGGTGCCCCTCCCGAATATTTTGACGATGCAGGCGCAAATCCCTCCTACACAACCTTTGTGAAATCTCCTACCTCAGCTGGAACGATTACAGTTGCAGGAACCATTAAATCTGATGATTTATTGGGACCAGCGGAACCTTTAAATGTTACCTTGTCGGCACCGGGTGATATTAATGTTCAAACCATTCAGTCGTCTGGTGGAAATATAAGTATTAGCAGCACCAGCGGTTCTATTAATGCCGCCGATCCAGTTAATCAAGTTTACAATTTAGACTCTCGTAATCGCGCTGGTAATGCAGGTGCAATTACCCTCAGCGCCCCATCGGGAAATATTACAACCGGAGATATCTTTTCCTCTTCTGATAACTTTGGCACGGCTGCTTCTGGGACTGGCGGCGCGATCGCAATTAGCGCCGGAGGCAATATCAAGACTGAAACCATAGACTCCAGTTCTAAGTGCAATTCTTGCTCTTCCTCTGGCGATGGCGGTGACATCACGCTGATTGCTGGCAATGATATCGCCGCCAAAATCATCGATGCTCAGAGTCTTGGCAGCGGCAAAGGCGGTGATGTAAATATCGCGGCGGGACAGAATCTCACCGTTGATAATAAGTTCGTTACTTTTACCTACAACAACCCCAGCATTAACACGACAGGAACGGGCGGGGGTGGAGCCATTAATATCAATCATCACGGGGGAGTTCCAGTCCCCTCGACTCCATTTGTTGTTGGCGATCCCACGACGAATGGAACTGCCCAAGCCATCACCACGGGCACTTCGACAATTTCGCCCCCCGAATCTTTCCCCGGTGGAACTGTTCAGGGCAATATTACGATCAATACCACTCCTCCACCGCCAATTCCCGCGCCAATTCCTGCACCAAGTCCTGCACCAACTCCCGTGCCAAGTCCTGCGCCAACTCCTACCCCCATACCCAGTTCAAATCCCCAACCGGAACCTGGGAACCAACCCAAGACAGAAATTGTGACAGACTTTCAAGGAAATACACTCTCACCTGTACCAGTAGCGGGTGCAGAAAATCAAAGACCGATTTTGTGTACGGTAGAGAGTCTCGAAGATGAAAAGCTGCCAATTTTACACAGGTTGCCTCGCTGTCAAGAACGCCGCGATCGCCGCAATCAACCACCGGGAAGCTCTAAAACCCTGTTTGTTCCCCGACAACAAAGCGATCGCGCGATCCCTCAAAAGTAATCAAGGTCACTAAAGCGCTGGGTTGTAAGCTTAGCCGCAAAAATCTCTAAGATATAATTTTGAATCGCACAGAAATGGGGATGCTTCCGCGTTTCTGTGCGATTTTCCGACGAAAGAGGTATGCGATCGCTAGTTTGGTGAAGGAAAGTATTTATAAGGAACACAAGCTCTCTTACCGAGGACAACGCATTGCCCTCAGTTAGCTATCCTTATAAAGCACTGATTCAAAGTTTGAGAAGGTATTGAACGTGTCGCAAGTCAAACCAACCATTCTGGTGACGGGTGGAGCTGGATATATTGGAACCCATGCCGTACTGGCGCTGATCAAGGCAGGCTATGGGGTAGTGGTATTAGATAACCTGGTGTACGGACATCGGGAATTGGTGGAAAATGTACTCAAAGTAGAACTGGTAGTGGGAGATATGAGCGATCGCGCTCTCCTCGACCAACTCTTTGCCACTCGCAACATTGCGGCAGTTATGCACTTTGCCGCCTATATTGCGGTGGGAGAGTCCGTCACCGATCCCGCGAAATACTACCAGAACAACGTCGTTGGCACTTTGACACTGCTAGAAGCAATGGTGGCAGCAAACGTGAAGAAATTTGTCTTTTCTTCCACTTGCGCCATCTACGGGATGCCCCAGGAAGTTCCCATGACCGAACACCATCCCCAAAATCCCCTCAGTCCTTACGCGACGAGTAAGTGGATGGTAGAGAAAATTCTGGCGGATTTTGATCTCGCCTACGATTTCAGGTCTGTGGCGTTCCGCTATTTCAATGCGTCTGGTGCGAATCCCGATGGCTTACTCGGTGAGGATCACGAGCCAGAAACGCACCTGATTCCCCTGGTACTTCAGACAGCTTTGGGCAAACGGGAATCTATCTTCATTCTCGGCACCGATTACCCGACCCCAGATGGCACCGGAATTCGGGACTACATCCACGTCAGCGACTTAGCAGATGCTCACGTTTTAGGGCTAGAGTATCTCCTGCAAGGGGGAACGAGCGATGTCTTTAACTTAGGAAATGGCAACGGTTTCTCAGTCAGAGAAGTGATTGAGACAGCCAAGGCGGTAACAGGTCGGGAGATTCCCGCAGTAGAACGCGATCGCCGTGCCGGGGACGCCCCTATTTTAGTCGGCAGCAGCGATAAAGCAAAAAAAATCCTCGGTTGGTGTCCGCAATACGCAGACCTGAGTAAAATCGTTGCTGACGCTTGGCAATGGCATCAGCATCGTCATGGATAATTCTGGAGTGGAAGTTAGATTAGGTCGTTTAGAATCGATTGTTGAACAAATTGCAGAGGCAGTACTTGCCAGCGCTGACACAATTGACCGTCTTGGCGAGCGAGTAGATGCTCTCACAATTCAAGTACAACAACAGGGAAACCTTAGGGAGGCAGTAATTGCCACTAATGAGACAATTAACCGCCTTGCTGACCGAGTGGATGCCCTGACCATTCAAGTACAAGAACAGGGGCATCAAGTCCAACAGCAGCACTATCAAATTTTTGCCTTAAGCGATGCGGTGCAAACCTTGGCAGAAACCCAAGATGATTCTCTTGTGCGGTTGATGCAGCTAACAGAAGCTTTACAACGCCTTGTGGATGCCATTGAAGCAACCGAAGAGACCGAATCTTAATCTCGGTCTCTGGTTTGCCATCGTATCCCGATTGGCTGTCAATCCTAGGGAAATAAAGTGGAAGTACCCATCAACTCATCAGGAGAGTTTTCATGCACTTTCTTCGTCGGTACGCTGTCATCCTTCCCGTGACTGCCGCCGTCAGTTTCTCGATTGTCAGTTGCACCGAAAGCAAAATCACTCAGTGTCAAAAGATTTTCAAGATTACCAATGAAACGGTGAATGAAACCAAAACCGTGACCAATGGAGGTCAGAATAGCTCTCCAGAAGCGCTAGCTAAAACAGCCGAGATTTGGGATAAATCAGCTCAAAAAATGACAAATATTAGCGTCAACGATCCAAAGCTTAAAAAGTTTCAAGCTGATTTTATTAGAATGTATCGAGAGAGTAGTAAGGCAACTCGCGAATATGTTTCAGCTCTCAAAAAAAGGGATTTTCCCGCAGTTGACGCTGGATTTAAAAAATTGCAGAAATCCTATAATCCAGAAAAAAATTTAGTAAACGGAATAAACAGTTACTGTGGAAGTTAACCAAAAGCTGCCTGCGATTTCTACTCGCTCTCTAAAGCTCAAAAAAGTAGTAGAAGAGAAGAATCAGGCTATTTTTCTAAGCTAAGTTCTAGGAAGTCTATTTTTAATTCCCTGTAATCCAGTGTCAGGCGTGCAAAAGTGCGGTAATGCACTTAGAGTCTACAGCGATCGCTCTTGAGCTAGCGATCGCTGGCTGAGGAGTGAGTAAAATTTACACTCAGCCCTTAAGTACGCGCAACTGTGAAGTCAGCTTTGTCATTAAAGTATGCCCTCGTCCATGAATGGTTGACCCCCCAAGCTACTGGCGGGTCAGAACTTGTTGTCCGGGAAATCCTCAAGCACATTGATGCCGACCTCTATGCCCTAATTGACTTTGAATCCACCAATCCCGAAAGTTATCTCTTCAATCGCCCCATTGGCACCACATTCCTGCAACACTTCCCGAAAGCCCGCAGTGGCGTCCAAAAATATCTCCCTCTACTACCACTAGCGATTGAACAGCTAGACTTACGCGACTATGACGTCATTCTCTCCTCTGCCCACGCTGTCGCCAAAGGAGTCCTCACCAGCCCGCAACAACTGCATATCTGCTACTGCCATACGCCCATGCGCTACGCCTGGGATTTAACTTTTGATTACTTAGACAGTAGCCGACTAGGACGGGGTCTCCCAGGCATCCTGACTCGGTATCTACTCCATCAACTGCGTCAGTGGGATGTACTCTCCGCAAACCGCGTTGATTATTTCATCGCCAACTCCCAACACACCGCACGTCGCATCTGGCGCTGCTATCGGCGGCAAGCAGAAGTCATTTATCCACCCGTCAATATCGAGCGGTTTTCCTTTCAGCCCCAGAAAGAAGATTTTTACCTCACCGTTTCCCGGCTGGTGAGTTACAAGCAAGTATCTTTAATTGTCCGATCTTTTAACCAACTGGGACGCCCGCTTGTGGTGATTGGCACGGGGCCGGAACTTGACGAAATGCGCCAGCTAGCGAAACCCAATGTAAAAGTGCTAGGGTCACAACCAGATGATGTTGTTGAGCAGTATATGGCTCAAGCAAAAGCATTTGTATATGCAGCCTGTGAAGACTTTGGCATGGCGTTGGTAGAAGCCCAAGCTTGTGGCACTCCTGCGATCGCCTATGGTGCTGGTGGGGCATTAGAAACCGTTCTGGATATTCGGGAACACCCGACACAGGGAACTGGCTTATTTTTTCCAGCCCAAACAGAAGCGGCTTTGATAGAAGCGGTAAAAACCTTTGAAGCATCGCAAGGATTATTTAATCCGGAGATTGCTAGAGTCCGCGCTTCTCAGTTCGCCCCTCAAACTTTCCAGAAGCGCTATCTAGCCTTTCTAGAGAGCTGTTATCAAGAATTTCAGTCATCCTCAGCCATTCGTCCCTAATCATCAGTCATGCTCTTTAGCCGATTGCTAAAAACCCATGACTAATGACCAATGACCCATGACTAATGACCAAATTCTACTTTCTGGGACTCCATTAGCTGTCTTCAGGCGTCTTGTGGCTTTATGATCGGGACTGTGTGGTGTGAAGTGAAGGAGTAAGATGACTGCCGAAAGCCAACTTATCTCCGGCAAGATGTTGTGGGCGTTCGTGAAGCGAGGTTTTCAACCACTCGCGCCGACAGGTAGGCCCAGAGGTTTGAGCAAACAGCGAGACCTCCCCCTACAGCGTCTAGACCGAGATTTCGCTAAGCGATGTTTTGATGTTCTGTTTTCACTGTCGGTTTTGATTTTGTTTTCTCCGGTTTACCTGCTGTTGGCCTTGCTGATTGCTCTGAGCACACGAGGTCCCATTTTTTATGTCCAGGAACGAATCGGGAAAAATCATCAGCCTTTTGGCTGTCTCAAATTCAGAACGATGGTGCCAAATGCAGACGAAGTGTTGGTGCAAATGATGGCAACCTCACCCCATCTGCGTCAGGAATTCGAGGATAATTTCAAACTCAAAGACGACCCTCGAATTACATGGATTGGTAAATTCCTACGGGTGACTAGCCTGGATGAGTTTCCCCAATTCTGGAACGTTCTAAAAGGGGACATGAGCGTTGTCGGGCCAAGACCTCTCGTTGCCGAGGAGTTGTCAAAATACGGGCATCACATTGACAAAGTGCTGACGATTCGACCTGGAATCACCGGATTATGGCAAGTTTCTGGGCGCAATGACATCCCTTATCCGCGCCGAGTCCAGATAGATGTCTATTACGTCAATGCCAGGAATTTCTGGCTAGATTTGTGGCTAGTTGTAAAAACAATTGGCGTTGTCGTTTCCCCCAAAGACAATGGTGCCTACTGAAACATAGCTAATGTTCGGCAATCTATAACTCAAGTCAAGTTCTTTGAACAACGGCTCCTACAGCTTTCCTCCTTGTGTAGAGAGAGCTGTAGTATTTTGTCGTTCATCGTTTGATGAGTTAGTACAGCGCTGGGAGTTACGCTTGCCTCTACAGCAGGTAAACTCTTCATGTCTAATTTCAGAGTTTAGATAAATTGGTTGTTGTAATGGCGATTAATTAATTTGTGTCGCTCAGAATTTATAGCGGTTCTCAGTTGGATGGCATACAGTAAGGGAGTAGCCCAGCCTGCCAGACAATCGCCGATCATGAAAGCCTACTCGCTTGACCTACGCCAAAAAGTGATTGATGCCT